>NZ_BAAILO010000026.1:43719-141054 GCF_054589115.1 Cupriavidus sp. 8B
GCCTGCCTGCGCTTGCCCGCTGGCCAGCCATAAGCCCAAAAAAGGCCGGACGAGCCGGCCCTTGTCCTATTGCCGCATTACCGGCTTCAGCAGGCTGCGGTCATCTTGAAGATGCCCTGCGCATTGCCGGCATCGAACGACAGGTCCAGCGTGCCGGCTGCAGCCTCCGTCGCGGGCACGAAATCGCGCGTGATGAACTCGTAGAACGAGCCCGGCACGGTGCGCTTGACCACTACGCCGTCGGCGCCGACAAACCCGCGCTCCACCGGATCGGCCTTGAATGCCGTTTGCAGGACCCGCCCGGAGCGCGACACTTCCACCGAATCCTTGATGGGGCGGCCCAGGCTGCGCTGCGCGTCTGCCACGGCACGCACATCCGCGACGCGGTCGGTGGCGTGGTTGAAGGCATTGCCCTCGGTGGAAATCCAGGCCATCTCGGCCGATTCCTTCAGCAGCAATTCATAGTCGGCCAGCGCCGGCTCGGCATGGTGGCGGGCGAAGCAGGCCGCCAGTTGCGGCACCAGGCGCGCCGCATCGGCCATCGGCAGGCTCGCATCGCGCTCCAGCAGGGCCAGTTGCGCCACGGCCTCGTCGCCGAGCGGATCAGCGGATTCCGACACCACGCGCGACACGGCAGCCTGGAAATCGGCGCTGAAACGCTCGGGATGCAGCTCGCTCAGGAAGTACTGGGCGATGTCGTCAGGCAGGTCGGCATGCGCGTAGGAGCGCCCGGTCATGCCGATGCGCTCGAGCGGATAGGTGCCGTTGAGGCGGTAGCCCAGCGGCCCCAGGATGCGGGTGAAAGCGATCTCGCCCGAGGGCAGGCTGCCGCAATCCCACTTCACCGTGCGCAGCGCGCCGTGGTCGAACACCACTTGCCCGCCCGCCTGGATCACGTCGCGGGTATAGGCCATGCCGGTCGGCACGCGCTCGAGGATGCCGGCGAACAACACCATATTGAGCGCCTGCGCCACTTCGGCACGGCTGGCCTGTTCGCTGGGAGAAGACAGCAGTTGCGGGGAAACATTCATCAATTGCAGCAACTCGGCTGCTTGGGTTTCGCCACAAACGGTCTCGAGGAGGCGTTGCAGATTCGGCTTCGTCATGGTCAATGCGCTGGAATGTGTTTGTTTTCGGGGGATAGCGGGGGCCGACGGCCTCCGGATGGGGCTTATTGTGCGACTGCGGCAGAGTTCGTACAATTGATAACTTCGCACCAACTTCCTTCCAAAAACGCACTATGCGCAAGGGCATTCCCAGCCTCACGGCACTGCAGATGTTCGAGGCCGCGGCGCGCCTGGGCAGCTTTACCCGCGCAGCCGACGAGCTGGCGGTGACAGAGAGCGCGGTCTGCAGGCAGATCGCGGGGCTGGAAGCACGGCTCGGCGTGCCGCTGTTTCACCGCATCCGCAAGCGCATCGTGCTGACCCCGGCCGGCGGGACCTATGCCGAAGAAGTCCGCGAACGGCTTGACCAGATCGAGCAGGTGACGCTGGATGTGATGGCCCAGCGCCCGCGCGGGCGCGCCATCGAACTGGCCATCGGGCCCACCTTTGCCAGCCAGTGGCTGATCCCGCGCCTGCCGCAGCTAGCGCGCGCCTTGCCCGATCTCACGCTGCATCTCTCGGCGCGCACCGAGGCGTTCGAGCTCAGCGATACCGCGTTCGACGCGGCCATCTACTACGGTGAAGGACTGTGGCCCGGCACGCAGGGCGAGCGGATCCTGCAGGAAGGCCCGTCGGTGCCGGTGTGCAGCCCCGCCCTGCTGGGGCGCCGCAAGCGCCTGGACCTGGATCAGTTGCTGGAATTGCCGCTGCTGCACCTGAACACGCGCTTGCGCGCCTGGAGCGACTGGCTCGCGGCCGCGGGCGCGGCGCTGCCGGCACAGGCCTTGCGCGGCCCGCGCTACGACCTCTACACCATGCTGGCGCAGGCGGCGGCCGCCGGCATCGGCGTGGCGCTGATCCCACGCATTCTGATCACCGAGGAACTGGCGCAGGGCCGGCTGGTGGTACCGCTAGCCACGCTGCCGGCGGAGAACGACAATCGCAAGGCCTATTATTTCGTCCACCGGCGCGGCCTGCCGCCCGACGACAAGGTCTTGCAACTGCGCGACTGGCTGCTGGCGCACGGCGGCTAGTACGCCGGCTATCACTGCGTGTGGCCGCTGACGGCCTCGCGGGTGTCCCGCGCCAGGCCCATCGCAAAGGCCACTTCCGCGACAAGGAAAAGCGGCCCGATCAGCAGGCCGACCAGGTCATCCACAAATGCCGGCTTGCGGCCTTCGTAGTAGTGGCCGACGAACTGGATCAGCCAGCCCGCCACAAACAACCCGATGCCCCAGGCCAGCCACGCGCCGGTGGACAGCGCGGCGATGGCGCCGCCGACGTAGACGAACCCAGCCAGGATCGCCGTCATCGCCAGCCCGAACCCCGCCGACAGGCGCAGGTAGAACAGGCAGGACAGCCCATACACGACCATCGCCGGCGTCAGGTATCCCGCGCCATCGCCAAGCGGCATGGCCGGGCGGGCCAGCAACGTGGTCACAGCCAGCACAATCATGGGAATGCCGATGAAATGGCTGAACACATTGCGCGCGTCGCGGTGATAGGCTGCGTAGTTAGCCAGGTGGTCGATCAGTGTCTTCACGGGGTCTCCTGCCGGGGCGTCGTTGTGGCCGCGTTTATTTGTGGCCGTGTTATTTGTGGCTGCGTTATTTGTGGCTGCGTTATTTGTGGCTGCGTTATTTGTGGCGGCGTATTTGTGACCACGTATTGTGGCTACGCGTTGTGGCCGTATATTAATAGGCAGGAAAAAGCCCGTCTGTCCGGTTTTTGACAGTCCGCAAGGGCATCGATCAAGGAGACCATCATGCGCCTGGCAACCCGCAACCAGCAGGAGCCGGCCCTGGACCCGTTGCACGCCGTGCGCGGCGGGAGCTGGTTTGGCGCCTTGCCGGCGGCCATGCAAGACGCCCTGCTGCGGGACGCGGCCACGCGCAAGCTGGCCCCCGGCCAGCTGCTGTTTACCCGCGGCAACGCCTTCGACGGCATCTACGGCGTGATCGCCGGCACGGTGCAGATCGACACCCACAGCGAGTCCGGCAAGGCCGCTTTGCTCGGCCTGCTGGGGCCGGGGACCTGGTTTGGCGAGATTTGCCTGTTCGACGGGCTGGAGCGCACGCACGACGCCCATGCCACCAGCGCGGCCACCGTTTTGCACCTGCAGCGCGACAAGCTCTACGCGATGCTGTCCATACATCCCGAATGGTGGCGCGAGTTCGGCAAGCTGCTCGCCGCCAAGACCCGCGAGGCCTTCCACTACGTGGAAGAAACGCAGTTGCTGCCTCCCCTGGCGCGCACCGGGCGCCGGCTGGTGGCCATTGCGCAGGCCTACGGCGACCTGCCCGGGCTGGAGCGCCGCTCCGTGCATATCCCGCAGGAACAACTCGGGCAGATGCTCGGGCTGTCGCGCCAGACCGTCAACCAGGCCCTGCGCGAGCTCGAAGCGCGCGGGCTATTGCGGCTGCATTACGCCGACATCGAGCTGATCGACCTGCCGGCATTGCTGGCGCTCACCTGACAGCGCCGCCCTTTCCGATCCTTACCGCCTGCGCGGGCAGCACAAGCCAAACATCCCTTCGCCATGACCTCACTCGACGACACCCGCCTGCACGCCTATCTCAGCCGCACCGGCCATCCGCTGCCGAGCCAGCCGGACCTCGCTACGCTCGACAGCCTGATCGCCGCGCAACTGGCGCATATTCCCTTTGAAAATGTCGACGTGTTGCTGCAGCGCCCGATCAAGATCAACCTGGACGCGGTGTTCGACAAGCTGGTCGCCAATGCACGCGGCGGCTACTGCTTCGAGCAAAACACCTTGCTTGCCGCCGCGCTGCGCGCGCTTGGCTACGTGGTCACGCCGCTTGCCGCGCGCGTGCGCTGGAACGTGCCGGAAGACGTGCCCACCATGCAATCGCACATGCTGCTGCGCGTGGAGGCCGCGCATCACAGTTATATCGTGGACGTAGGCTTTGGCGGCCCTACCCCATATCGGGCCATGCCGCTACCGCAGGCGGAGCAAGCCGATCCGTCGTTTCCGTACCGCCTGATCAGCGTGGAGACGACAGGGGCGGCCTTTCACGTCTACGACCTGGAGGTCAAGGGCGCAAGCGCCTGGTTCAAGCTCTACCAGTTCGATCTTTCGCCCCAGCAGGCCGTCGATTTCGAGCCGCGCAACTGGTACACCTCCACCCATCCCGACAGCCTGTTCCGCAACGCCCTGACCCTGGCGCGCTCGCAGGGCGACACCCGGCTGACGCTGGTCAACGGCGACTTTGCCGTGCGCGCGGCCGATGGCAGCGTGCAGCGCCAGCATCTGGAAACGCCGGCTGCCATCGTCGAGGCGCTGGGGGATCGCTTCGGGCTGGTGCTGGATCCCGCTGGCCAGGCGCGATTGGCGCAGATGCTGCCCGCGCTGATCGAGGCGCGTCGCAACAGCTAGCCGTTGGCTCACCAGGGTTCGGGCAGCAATTCGAAGCCGGCGGCCCCCAGCAGCGCCGGCAGCCCCGCATCCCCCACCATGTGCAGGGCACCGGCCACGATCAGGGTCGGCACCCGATCCGCGATCAGCGCCTGGATCTTTGGCATCCACTGCTGGTTGCGTGCATCGACCAGCACCGCCAGCGTGTCGGGCCATTGCGCGCGGCGCTGGGCTAGCAGCGCGCCAAACGGCCCGGCCTGCCCTTGCCGCCACCAGCGCACCATATCCGCCGGCTCCGCCGCGGCCAGCTCCGGCTGCTCGGCGAAGAAAGCCAGCATCGACACCTGCTCCGCCAGCGGCACGCACTGCAACATCCGCAACGCCTCGGTGCCATCCTCCAGCGCATCCGTCGTTCGCCCGTCGACAACGGCGCGCGACCACAAAAAACGATCGACGCCATGCTGCGCCAGGATGCCGTGCCTGGCGGCCACCGCGAACTGCAGGTGCATCGCGGCGAACACGGGGCGCAGGCGCTCCAGTTCCGGGCCGGGCAGGCCGAACTCCAGCCAAAGCGCCTGCACCTGCTCGAAGGTAGCAGGCTGTAGATGGCGGCTAAGACCATCGCCGTCCGGGAAATACGCCGGCCCGAAGTCCGGCGGCTGGTCCAGCGCCACCTCGAAGACCACCCGCGCCGAAGCCCGATACGCGCGCTCCGCGGCCGACGCCAGCGCCGGCAACGGCGCATCCAGCACGTGGATCACACCCAGCAGGTAGACCTCGGTATCCCTGATTTGCCAAAGCATGAAACGCTTACCTCGTCCTTTGTGGCCCTTTCGGCCTGTTGCGGCCTGTTCGCCGTTTGTGGGTGCGGACATCATGCCGCAGTCTTGCTGACGTCATGCACCGAATGAATTGCCAACAGAAAATTCTCTGATAAGCCGGGGCGACTGCCGATTTGCTTGTGGACTGAGCCATGCCTCCCAACCATAATGTACCGGCCGGTAGCACTATGGTACTGACAAGCCCCTGCATGAACCGCTGTGCAGAATGCGCGCCGGGCGGTGCTGCCAGGATGCAGATTCAATAGCGCCCTTTAAAGATCATCTGGTCCCGCCCCGCGAGGACCAGGACACCAGGAGACACGCATGTCATTGTTCGACCTGACCGGCAAGGTTGCCGTCGTCACCGGCTCTTCTCGCGGCATCGGCCGCGCCATCGCCGAGCAGATGGCGGTGCAGGGAGCCAAAGTGGTGATTTCCTCGCGCAAGGCCGAGGCCTGCCAGGAAGTCGTCGATGCCATCAATGCCAAGCACGGCGCCGGCACCGCGATTGCCGTGCCCGCCAATATCTCCTCCAAGGAAGACCTGCAGCGCCTGGTCGACCAGACCAACAGCACGTTCGGCAAGATCGACGTACTGGTCTGCAACGCGGCCTCCAACCCCTACTACGGCCCGATGAGCGGCGTGACCGACGAGCAGTTCCGCAAGGTGCTGGACAACAACGTCATCTCCAACCACTGGCTGATCCAGATGGTGGCCCCGCAGATGCTTGAGCGCAAGGACGGCTCGATCATCATCGTGTCGTCCATCGGCGGCCTGCGCGGCTCGCCCACCATCGGCGTGTACAACGTGTCGAAGGCAGCCGACTTCCAACTGGCGCGCAACCTGGCGGTGGAGTTCGGCCCGAGCAACGTGCGCGTGAACTGCATCGCCCCTGGCCTGATCCGCACCGATTTCGCCAAGGCGCTGTGGGAAGATCCGGAGCGCTACAAGCTGTCGACGCAAGGCGCGCCCCTGCGCCGCATCGGCGAGCCGGTGGAGATTGCCGGCGCCGCGGTGTTCCTGGCCTCCTCGGCCAGCACCTTCATGACCGGCCAGGCCATGGTGGTGGACGGCGGCGTCACGATCTGAGCCGCGCCACACCTGCTGTTCCCGTTCCGGGCTCGCTCCCGGCCTCAGGCCCAATGCCTGAGGCCTGAGGCCTGAGCCGGGGCACTTCGTGCCCGCATGCGTTGCCGCCCGCCACACCGGGCAGGCGCGGCCTGCGGGCAAGCTGCCGCGCCGGCATGCCAGAGCGTTGCCCATCCTGCCATGCAGTCAGGGAGGCACCAATGTCGAACAACCCGCAAACCGCTACGACCTGGCCGGCTATCAGCCTGGCCGAGGCCCACGCCCGCCTTACCGCGCCCGGCGCCCCTTTCGAAACTGAAACGCGCGTGATCCGGGGCATTACCACCGTCGTCTGGAAAAACGCGCCGCCCACGCTGCGCGACCTGTTCCTGCAAGCCCGCACGCTGGGCGACAAGACCTTCGTGGTCTATGAAGACGAACGTGTCTCGTACGATGCGTTCGCCCGCGCCGCGCTCACCATCGCGCATGCGCTGATCCGCGATGGCGTGAAGAAGGGCGACCGCGTGGCGCTGGCCATGCGCAACCTGCCGGAATGGCCGGCCGTCTTCTACGGCGCCTTGCTGACAGGCGCGATCGTCACGCCACTCAACGCCTGGTGGACCGGGGCAGAACTGGAGTACGGCCTGGCCGATTCCGGCAGCAAGATCGCCATCGTTGACGATGAACGCCTGGGCCGCATCATCGAGCACCTGCCAGGCTGCCCCGCGCTGGAGAAAATCTACGTCAGCCGCGCCGGTGCACCAGCCAGCGACGCACGCATCAGCGCGCTGGAGAGCCTGATCGGCACGCCCGAGCAATGGGCATCGCTGCCCGAACTGCCGGTGCCCATTGTGGCCATCGACGCCGACGACGACGCTACCATCTTCTATACGTCAGGTACCACCGGCAAGCCCAAGGGCGCCCTCGGCACCCACCGCAACGCCACCAACGTGGCCGTGGCGGGCGCGTTCAGCCCGATGCGCAATTGCCTGCGCAGCGGCGAGCCGATCCCCGCGCCCGATCCGGCCGCGCCGCAAAAGGGCATGCTGCTGTCGGTACCGTTCTTCCACGTTACCGGCTGCATGGCGGTGCTGAACGGCGCGCTTGCCAGCGGCAGCAAGATCGTGTTGATGCGCCGCTGGGACGCGGTGCGCGCCATGGGGCTGATCGAGCGCGAGCGTTGCACGGCGGCCGGCGGCGTGCCCACCATCGCCTGGCAGATCATCGAGCATCCGGAGCGCGAACGCTTCGACCTGTCCTCGCTGGAAAACGTCAACTACGGCGGCGCGCCCGCATCGGCTGAACTGGTGCGCCGCATCAAGGAAGTGTTCCCGCATTCGGCCCCCGGCATCGGCTGGGGCATGACCGAGACCTCGGCCACCTTCACCAGCCACAGCGCCGAAGAGTATGTGGAGCGCCCCGAAAGCGGCGGCCCGGCCTTGCCCATCGGCGAGATGAAAGTGGTGGACGGGCGCGGGCGCAGCTTGCCCACTGGCGAGACCGGCGAACTGATGGTGCGCGGCGCCAACGTGGTGCGCGGCTACTGGAACAAGCCGGAAGCCACCGCACAAACGTTTATCGGCGGCTGGCTCAAGACCGGCGACATCGCACGGCTGGACGAGGAAGGCTTTGTCTATATTGTCGACCGCATGAAGGATATGTTGATCCGCGGCGGTGAGAACATCTACAGCATCGAGGTAGAAAGCGCGCTGTACGGCCACCCCGCGGTCATGGACGCGGCACTGGTCGGCATCCCCCACCGCACGCTGGGCGAAGAGCCCGCGGCCGTGGTCAGCCTGAAGCCAGGCGCGCAAGCCACCGAGGCAGAACTGCAGGCGTTCGTGGCCGAGCGGCTGGCGGCCTTCAAGGTGCCGGTGCGGATCGTCTTCTGCCCCGACATGCTGCCGCGCAATGCCAACGGCAAGATCCTGAAGTCGACACTGCGCAAGATGTTCGAAGCCTGAGCACGCGCGCAGGACATGGACAAGATCACCCGGGCGGCCGTGAACGGGAGCATGGCCGCCTGCTTACCGGTACCACGCCGGTCCTACGGGGACCATGGAAACGACCAACAGATGCAAGCACACTCATCCACCAAACATGTCATGCCATCCAGCAACCGGCTCGCCGGCTTGTCCGTGCTGGGCGCCGCCTTGTTCCTTGCGGGCTGTGCCAGCCAGGGCCAGGGCGGCACCGCGGCTGCGGTGCCGGAGATACGGCCCGGCATTCTCGCCGGCTACCTGCCAGCGGACGCACGGCCCGATAGCCTCGCCTTGGTGCCGCCGCCGCCCGCGCCCGGCTCCGCGGCGCAAGCCCTGGACGACGAGATCGCGCGCGGCAACCAGCCCCTGCGGGACACGGCGCGCTACCGCCAGGCCACGCTCGACGCCAACCTCAAATTCCCGCAGGCCGCGGGGATCTTTTCGTGCGCGCTGGATGCGCCGATATCACAAGAGCAGACGCCCCGGCTCTACCTGTTGCTGCGCCGGACCCTGGCCGATGCGGGACTATCGACGTACGGCGTGAAAGACAAATATGCGCGCGCCCGGCCGTTCATGGTCAACCAGCAGCCGAGTTGCACGCCTGCCGAGGAAGCCATGCTTTCCAAGGATGGCTCCTACCCTTCGGGCCATAACGCCATCGGCTGGGCATGGGCGCTGATCCTGGCGGAAATCGCGCCGCAACAATCCAATGCGATCCTGACACGCGGGCTGGCCTATGGCCAAAGCCGGCTGGTCTGCAATGTGCACTGGCAAAGCGATGCGACGCAGGGCCGCATCATGGGCGCAGCTACCGTGGCGCGCCTGCAAGCCGACCCCACCTTCCGTGCGGATCTTGCGGCAGCCAAGGCGGAGGTTGCGCAAGTCCGCGCCAAGGGCCTGAAGCCGACCGGCGACTGCCGGGCCGAAAGCGAGGCGCTGGCGGTCAAATAGCGGGAGCCGCCTGGCCGCCGCGATGCCGGCCAGGCGGTTGCGCCATGTTCAGCCGCGCCCGACGAAGGGCATCTTGGTGGCCATCACGGTCATGAACTGCACATTCGCATCCAGCGGCAGGTTGGCCATGTGAACCACCGAGCTGGCCACATGCGCCACGTCCATCAGCGGCTCGGGCGCGATCTCGCCGTTGGCTTGCGGCACGCCGCGCGCCATGCGCGAGGCCATGTCGGTGGCGGCGTTGCCGATATCGATCTGCCCGCACGCGATGTCAAAGGCGCGGCCATCCAGCGAGAGGCTCTTGGTCAGCCCGGTTATGGCGTGCTTGGTGGCCGTGTACGGCACCGTGTTGGGACGCGGCGCGTGCGCCGAGATCGAGCCGTTGTTGATGATGCGGCCACCACGCGGGCTCTGCGACTTCATCAGCGCAAAGGCGGCGCGCGAGCACAGGAACACGCCGGTCAGGTTGGTGTCCAGCACCGCCTGCCATTGCGCAACAGACAGTTCATCGATCGACACCGCCGGCGCATTGATGCCGGCGTTGTTGAACAGCACGTCGAGCCGGCCGAAATGGTCGCGGATCTGGGCGAAGAGCCGCTCCACCGAAGCCGGGTCGCTGACGTCGCACTGCACGGCGAGCGCCGTATGGCCCTCGGCCTTGGCTTGCGCGACCAGCGCCTCGAGCGGCTCGGCGGTACGCCCGGCAAACACCACCCGGTAGCCTGCCACGAGCAGCGCCTGCGCCACCGCCTTGCCGATACCGCGGGCCGCGCCCGTCACCAGCGCAACCTTGCCTTGCTCACTCATGCTGTCTTCTCCGGATTGGAATGATGGATTTGTCGTGGTGCTATATCTGGATACGGATGCCTACTTGACCGGAATCGGCGTGTCCGCCGCCACCGGCACGGCTGTCACGCTATTCTGCGGGCTGCCGGAAACGATGCGGTCCGAGTAGGTCAGGTAGACCAGGGTATTGCGCTTGCGGTCGACCGTGCGCACCACGTGCAAGGTCTTGAACAGGATCGACATGCGTTCGGAAAACACATTGTCCTGCTGGCGCAGCGGCCCCTTGAACGTGATCGGCCCGACCTGGCGGCAGGCAATGGAGCTTTCCGGCGGATCTTCGGCCATGCCCAGCGAGCCCTTGATGCCGCCGGTGCGGGCACGCGACACGTAACAGGTCACGCCCTCGACCAGCGGGTCGTCATAGGCTTCGATCACGACCTTGTCGGAGCCGGTCATGCGGAAATTGGTGCTCACGCTGCCGATTTCCTCGGCATGCGCGGCCGGCGCCAGCAGCGCCAGGGCCGCCAGCAGGCCACTCAGGCCCGCCAGGGGCCACAGCGGCCTACGGGAAACGCAATGGGTATGCCCGGATTGCATGGCCATGCTGCCCACCTCAGGACACCGTGCCGGTGATTTCATCGTGCCGTTTTTCCATTTCCTGGCGCAACTGGCGGCGCAACTGGGCCGCGGCAAAGCGCTGGCGCTCGACTTCGTCGCGGGGCACCAGCGGCGGCACTTCGGCGGGAGCGCCATTGTCGTCCACCGCCACCATGGTGAAGTAGCAGCTGTTGGTATGGCGAACCAGCTTGCTGCGGATGTTCTCCGTGATCACCTTGATGCCGATCTCCATGGAACTGCGGCCGGTAAAGTTGACTGCCGCCAGGAACGTCACCAGTTCACCCACGTGGATGGGCTGGCGAAACACGACCTGGTCGACCGACAGCGTGACCACATAGCGCCCGGCATAGCGGCTGGCACAGGCGTAGGCCACCATGTCGAGGTACTTGAGGATGGTGCCGCCGTGCACATTGCCGGAGAAATTAGCCATGTCCGGCGTCATCAGCACGGTCATGGAAAGCTGGTGGGACAGGTCATTCATGATGAGAATCCGGAATATGGAAGCGGCCGGGCCGACCCGCGGTGCGGGTCGAAAGGCTGGCGCCGACGATCGGCAGTTTAACCCGGAACGATCGCCCTGCCTTGCCCCCGAGAAGGTCGAAAAGCACCCCGGCACCAATAAAAAAACGGCCCAACGGGCCGCCTTCTTGTTTGCGCCTGGGGCGCGGACTACTTATTTCTTCTTGTTCACAGCGTCCTTGAACCCTTGGCCGGCAGAGAACTTGACCGTCTTGGCGGCCGGAATCTTGATGGTCTCGCCAGTACGCGGATTGCGTCCGGTACGCGCAGCACGCTTGCCGGAGCTGAAGCTGCCGAAGCCCACCAGCGTTACCGAATCACCCTTGGCAACCGCCTTCTTAATGTTGTCCAGAGCGGCATTCAGCGCGCGCTCCGCTGCAGCATTGCTCAGTTCCGCGTCAGCGGCGATGGCAGATACCAGTTCACCTTTATTCATGGCTGATTTCCCTTGTTGGTCGTCTTGATCGGAGTGTCTGCCACGCGGCAAATTACCGATCGGCGCAGTCTAATCCGCGCTTTACGCATTGGGCAATCCCCAGTGGCACCAATGCAACGAAAAAAGCCGCAAATCCTTGAGTCAAGCGCCTTTGCGGGGAATTTACCCCTCCTTTTCCGTGCTTTAAAATGCGGTCATCAAGGGTAATGGTCATTCGAATGCGCGTACGGGATGCAATGCGCCGCTTGAACAAGGCCAGGCCATTCCTGCGCGCACCGTGCCGCCCCGGAGAGCACCTTACCGGCCAGATGGGCGGCATGCAGATGGCTGCGGACGGCCCTGACACGAAGAACCATTATGGTGCATTAGCCGACAGGCGCGCGCCCCAAAACGAAGCATTGCATCATTTTGGCGCAACCCTCACGCTCCTGGCATCCCCATCGCATGACGGATCGCTTCCCGGATCCTGCTTCGCAATCCGCACCGCGTCCCATCGAGCGCGACAATCCGGTGCAAAACCCACCAACACGGTGCAGAATCCTGGCCGCCACGCCCCAGACTGGTACGCTTTTTGCATCCGTGTGCTCCCATTTTGCGCATTGAGGATTGTATGGACAAATGGAAGAGCGGCACCGATGCCCTGTTCATCTTGCTAGGGGCGATCATGGTGCTCGCCATGCACGCGGGCTTTGCGTTCCTGGAGCTGGGCACGGTGCGCAAGAAGAACCAGGTCAATGCACTGGTCAAGATATTGGTGGATTTTGCCGTTTCCACGATCGCCTATTTCTTTATTGGCTACACCGTGGCCTATGGGGTCGAGTTCTTCACCAGCGCCCACGCGCTGGCGGAGAGGAGCGGCTATGAGCTGGTGAAGTTCTTTTTCCTGGCCACGTTCGCCGCCGCCATACCGGCGATTATTTCTGGCGGGATTGCGGAGCGCTCGCGCTTCAATCCGCAGTTGGTGGCAACCTTCGTGCTGGTTGGCCTGGTCTACCCCTTCTTCGAGGGCATCGCCTGGAACAACCGCTTCGGGGTGCAGGACTGGATCGCCTCGGTCGCGGGCGCGCCATTCCACGACTTCGCCGGCTCCGTCGTGGTCCACGCCATGGGCGGCTGGATCGCGCTTCCCGCCATCCTGCTGCTGGGCGCGCGCCGCGGCCGCTACCAGAAAGACGGCCGCATCAGCGCGCACCCGCCCTCTAACATCCCGTTCCTGGCGCTGGGCGCATGGGTGCTGGCGGTAGGCTGGTTCGGCTTCAATGTCATGAGCGCGCAAACCGTCGACAAGATCAGCGGGCTGGTGGCCATCAACTCCCTGATGGCCATGGCCGGCGGCACCCTGGCGGCCTGGGCAGCCGGCCGCAACGATCCGGGCTTTGCCTACAATGGCCCGCTGGCCGGGTTGGTGGCGGTCTGCGCGGGTTCGGACCTGATGCATCCGCTAGGCGCACTGCTGACCGGCGCGATCGCAGGCGGGCTCTTCGTCTACCTGTTTACGCTGGCCCAGAACAAATGGCATATCGATGACGTGCTGGGCGTCTGGCCGCTGCACGGGCTGTGCGGCGCATGGGGCGGCATTGCCGCCGGCATCTTCGGCACCCAGGCGCTCGGCGGCATCGGCGGTGTTTCGCTGGGCGCTCAGCTCATCGGCACCCTGCTCGGCATCGTGATCGCCCTGGTGGGTGGCACCGTGGTGTACGGCACGCTCAAGAAGGTGGTTGGCATCCGGCTTGACGCTGAATCGGAATACAACGGCGCGGACCTGTCGCTGCATCGCATCTCGGCCACGCCGGAACGCGAAACCAACTGGTAAGGCCTGGCGCGCAGGGCAATGGCGCCCTTGCGCCCCCCATTGCCCCACCTCCCGCCGCATGGCCGCAAGTGGCGCGCTGCGCCCTTCGCGGCCATTTTGTGCTTGAACTTCCGCTCGCTGCGTAGCAATAATGCGTTGCCCGCCTTCGCGCCCCGCCCCCGACGCGCCCGGGCATCCGCTGCATGTTGTTACTTGCCTGTGTACCTGCCGAGCCAGCAAGGGAGAAACGCGATGGATGCTACAACGCTGCAGAAGTACCAGGATGTTGTCGTCGCCTATGCAACGGAAGTCGGGTTCAAAGTCATCGCCGCCCTCGTCTTCTGGGTGGTTGGCCGGTGGCTGATCCACGTCGTGGTGCGGATGGTGCAGGGGTCCCTGACCAAGCAGAAGGTCGACCCGACCTTGCTGCGCTATGTCGGCTCCATCGTCACGGTGACCCTGAATATCGTGCTGGTGATCGGCATCCTGGGTTACTTCGGCATCCAGACCACCAGCTTTGCCGCGCTGATCGCGGCGGCCGGCATCGCCATCGGCATGGCGTGGTCGGGGCTGATGTCCAACTTCGCGGCAGGCGCTTTCCTGGTGGTGCTGCGACCCTTCAAGGTCGGGGATTTCGTCACCGTAGGCGGGGTGACCGGCACCGTCAGGGAGATCGGCCTGTTTGCCACCACGCTCGACGCGCCAGACAACGTCCTGACCGTGGTCGGCAACAACAAGGTCTTTGCGGACACAATCCAGAACTTCAGCGCCAACCCGTACCGCCGGGTCGAGCTCAAGGCCCAGCTGGCCGGCTGCACCGACGCCGCCGCGGCCGTCACCCTGCTCAAGGAGCGGCTGGCCGCGCTGCCCAACGTCCTGGCCGAGCCGCCGCCCGACGTGGAGATTATCGAGTTCACCCTGGTGGGGCCGGTGCTCGCGGTACGTCCGTACTGCCATACCGACCATTACTGGCAGGTGTATTTCGACAGCAACCGCGTGATCCGCGATAGTTTTGGCGAGGCCGGCTTTGCCGCCCCAATGCCAGCCCAACTGGTGGTGCTGCAAAACAGCGCGGCCGCTTAGCCGTGTATCGATGGGAGCGTGCAGCCACGCTGAGCCTGGCCGCCCTGCTACGCCAGAGGAGCCCGCATCATTCGGCGCTTTGGACCGTCGCGCCTGAACGGCCAAAGGCTCGCATCAGCACGGCGCCGGTACCGCAAACGCCCATGACCACCGCCAGCGGCAGCGCGCTGCCGTCCCGCCAGAAGCTGACGGCGGCGCCGGCCAAGGTACCCAGGGAGAATTGCAGCGTCCCCATCAGTGCCGAAGCGGTGCCGGCACGATGGCCTTGCTGGGCCATGGCCAATGCCGAGGCGTTCGGCAGGATGCAGCCGAGGCTGGCGATAAACACAAAGAAGCCCGCCAGCAGCACCGGCAGCGGCGCCAGGCCGGCCAGCACAGCCGCGGCCAGGACGAGGCCGGCCAGGCACGGCGCAAGCAGCGCGCCGCGCAGCACGTGGTCGAGCGTGCGGTTGCGCACCAGGCGCGCGTTGAGCTGCGACATGCCGATCAGGCCCAATGCGTTGGCGCCGAACACGAAGCCGTAATGGGAGGGATCGATGCCATGCAACTCGATCAGCACGAACGGCGAGCCCGCAATGTATGCAAACATTCCCGCCTGCGCGCAGCCGGCCGACAGCGAATAGCCGACGAAACCCCGATCTCGCAGCAACTCGCCGTAGTTGGAGAGCACGCGGCCCAGGCGCAATGGCATGGCGCTGGCGTGATCGAGCGATTCCTCCATGTACCGGTGGACCACCCACAGGATCAGCAGGCTGCTGCCGCACAGCAGCCAGAAGATGGCACGCCAGCCGAAAGCTGCAAGCACGCCCCCCCCGATGATGGGCGCCAGGATCGGCGCCAGCCCCATCACCAGCATCAGCGAGGAGAAGGCACGCGCGGATTCATGGGCTTCCAGCCGGTCGCGAATGACGGCACGCGCCATCACCATGCCAGCGCAGCCGCCCAGGGCCTGCAGGAAGCGCCACAGCATCAGCGCCTCGACGTCGTGCGCGAGCGCGCATCCGGCCGCGGCCAGCGCATAGGCTACCAGGCCGACGTAGAGCGGCGGCTTGCGGCCATAGCGATCGCTGATCGGACCATAGAATGCCTGCCCCACCGCCAACCCGACCAGGAAGGTCCCCAGCGTGAGCTGCACGCGGCCGATATCGACCCCGAGATCCCCAGCCAGCGCGGGGAAACTCGGCAGGTACATGTCAATGGAAAGCGGCGCCAGTGCGGTAAGCGAAGCGCATACCAGGAGCCAAAGCGGAAAGCGCCCGGATTGCGGGGCGCGGGTGGAGCGGGTCATCGAAACATCCTGAGGAGCAACCAGGCGGCCGGCACGGCCACCAGCGCCCAATCACGTCAAATCGGCTAACGGCGTAGCGGCGCGGGAGCGGCTAAAGACGTAATTGTTGCATAGCGTAACAAGCCGCGCACTCGGCACGCCGCGCGGCGATGATGCAGGCGCGCGTCCGACCGGGTGCGCGCAACTGTGATGACAGGCCTGGCGATGCCGCGGCATCGCGGCGATTTCGGGCCTCGCTTCGCCGCGGATCGGAGGAGTGCGTGGCTTTCAACGGCAGCAAAGCCAAGGGTACAATGCCAGCCTGTCGGCCGCCCGGGGCGGGCGATCACGCAGCCCGACGCACCGCGGGAACCCACCCGCTGGCGCGGTTCCCGGCAACGTTTTCCTGCATGAGAACAAGATACAAACTGCTTTCTGTCCTTCTTACCCTGGCCGCCGGCGCGGCTAGTTTGCCGTGGGCGCAGTGCGCGCACGCGGCACCGGTTCCAGCCAGGCCCGCAGCCTCTGCGCCTGCCCCTGTCGTAATGGACGAGGCCGATGCCCTGGCACAAATGCTCAAGGGCGCCGCCACGGGCCAGAACACCGGCGCGGCCGGCGTGCCCGAATTGCTGCGCAATACCGCTCGGCCCGACAACATATTGTCGCGCGCCTGCCGCCAGCTCAACGATGCCCTGCCCATCGAGATCGATGGCGAGACGCGCTTGCGCCGCTGCCAGTCGGTCCCTGGCAAACATGTCCTGTTCCAGCTGGAGCTGACCAAATACCGAGGCCCCATGCTGGACCTCGCCAGCTTCGAGCTCAGCTACGCCGCGCCGCTGCAGCGCAATATCTGCGCAAACCGGGACGTTGAAATCCTGACCAAGCTGGGCGTCAGCATGATGTTCCGCTACATGACGCGCAACGAGCGCGGCGAGCGCCGCGTCGGCGACGTCTACATCAACGCGCCCATCTGCTCCTCGGCGCTGCGCTAGACCCTCGCTAAACCCTCTCTATTCCCGCGCCCACCCTATTCGGATTTCCTGCCAGGCTCCCGGCGCCCTGCCGCCGGGAGCAGGCGCGCCGGCGCGGCGCAAGTTCAGGTGAGCCTTGGACGCAACGGCACCACGTTGGCCGCGCGCCGGGGCAGCACCCGGGTTTCCTTCCATCGTGCGTGCGCCAGCGGTGAGCCCCATACCAGTTCATGCAACTGGGCCAGCGCAAAGGGATCGCCCAGCAGCAGGTGTTTCTGGGCAGCCGTGAGCGCGTCCGGACCGGCGCTCAGGGCCTGCTGCACCAGCGCGGCGTGCTCCAGTTGCGTGGCCTGTGGCTGCACCACGCGCGACGAGCCGGTCGCGCACATCAGCGCATTGGTCACCGGGTCGACCACGGCGTCGATAAATGCCGGCGGCTCTCCCGCTGCCTCCACGTGTTTCTGCATGGCCACCATCTCGCGCGGGGGCGTAGCCTCCTCCGGGGTCACGAACAACCTGGCCCCGCGCATCGCACGGCCAAGCGAGACCCGCGACAGCCAGACCGAAAGCGGAATCGAGCATGCCAGCGAACCCACGATCGGCAGCAGCCACCAGACAAAATTCTGGTCCAGCCACAGCACCAGCCCGCCCCACGCCAGGCCCAGCAAGGTATGCATGCCGTGGCGGCGGAACGACTCGCCCCAGCTGGTCTGCGCATCTTCGCGCGGCGGCGACTTCCAGGTAATGCCCCAGCCGCTATAGGCCGCCACCACGAACTTGGTGTGGAACAGCATCCGGACCGGGGCCAGCAAAGCCGACATCACGACTTCAATCAGCATCGACAGCACCAGGCGCAACGGTCCGCCATAGTTGCGCGAGTCCTTCATCAGCAGCACCACGCTGGCGATCTTGGGCAGGAACAGCAGCGTGGCGGTCGCCGAGAACAGCGCCAGCGCCTTCTCGGGATGCCACTCCGGCCAGGTCGGGAACAGCTGGTAGGGCTGCGTGAAGTACTCCGGCGGCACCAGCGCATGCTTGGCCAGCATGATGGTGGACAACACCAGGAACAGGAACCACAGCGGCGCCGACAGATAAGCCATCACACCGGTCAGGAACACCGCGCGGTGCACGGCGTGGAAGCCCTGCTTCATCCACAGGCGGAAGTTCATCAGGTTGCCCTGGCACCAGCGTCGATCGCGCTTGACCTCATCGAGCAGGTTCGGCGGGAGTTCCTCATAGGAGCCCTCCAGGTCATAGGCAATCCACACGCCCCACCCGGCCCTGCGCATCAAGGCGGCCTCGACGAAATCGTGCGAGAGGATTTCTCCTGCCAGCGGACCCTTGCCGGGCAGCGGCGCCAGCGCGCAATGCTCCATGAACGGCTGGATGCGGATGATGGCGTTGTGGCCCCAGTAGTGCGATTCGCCGAGTTGCCAATAATGCAGGCCGGCGGTAAACAGCGGCCCGTACACGCGCGTGGAAAACTGCTGCACGCGCGCATACATGGTCTCGCGGCCCACGGCTAGCGGCGCGGTCTGGATGATGCCAGCGCCCGGATTGCCTTCCATCAGCTTGACCAGCGTGGTCAGGCATTCGCCGCTCATCACGCTATCGGCGTCCAGCACCACCATGTAGCGATAGGCGCTGCCCCAGCGGCGGCAGAAGTCCGCCACGTTGCCGGTCTTGCGCTTCACGCGGTGGCGGCGCCAGCGGTAGAAGATGCGGCCGAAACCGTTGACCGCGCGGCAGGTTTCCATCCACGCATCGGTCTCGGCGGTACGCAGGTCCGGGTTGCCGCTGTCCGACAGCACGAAGAAATCGAAGCGCGCCAGCTCACCGGTGCGCTCCATCGACTCATAGGTCGCGCGCAGTCCGGCAAACACCCGGGTCACGTCCTCGTTGCAGATCGGCATGATGACCGCCGTGCGCGCCTCCTGCGCGATGGGACCATCCACCGCGGCCGATCGCGAGATCAGATGGCGGTCGCCGCCCTTGGCCAGCACCAGGAAGCCCATCATGGCGGTCCAGAACCCTGCCGACACCCACGAGAACAGGATGGCGAAGAGCGCCAGCACGGCGATCTCCAGCGGGTCGGTGCCGTGATAAGGCAGCACCTTGGTCATGAAGTACGTAGCCAGCGCGGTCTGCCCGGCAACCAGGCCGAGCAGTACCCAACGCCGGTGCGAGCCCGCCGGATGCCATTTGCCCTCGGCATCGGGACCGTCATGCAACGTGTCCCAGGTCTCCGGCACGGGCGGGCGGCCCAGCATGCGCCGGCCCAGGTTGCGCAGGAAGCCGGTGACGATGTGCGGAGGCCATGCCCGCGGCACCATCGAAGCGCGCTCGGGCTTGGGACCCGTGTCGATATGCACCGTGCCATCGTCGCGGCGCTGGACCAGCGGCTCGCCCGCTGCCTGGGGGGCGCCATAGGCAAGGTTGAGGCGGCGCCCCACCGAGCCGTAGGACGCGCCCGCCGGGGATGGCTCGCCGTCCTTGGCCGCGAGTGTTCGCTGCAGCAGATGCATGGCCGACTCGGTGTCGGCGGCGTCGCTGCCAGCGACGTTGTTAAGCAGCTCGCGACGCTGGTCGGGCGAGACAGGAACGCGATCGAGATAGCGCTCGCATGCCGCCGCCGGAGCGGTGCGCCGCTTTAGCCTGGGGGTAAGATGTAGCTCCACGTCTCAGATAGGGTTGTATTGCCGTTGCGAAGATAGCCGCGCAATTCGACCGGTTTGTTCTCGTCCTTGCGGCGCACGACCATGGTCATGCGCCAGCCGCCGGTGGCCGCATTGCGTTGCGTCGAAGTGTTCAGCAGCTCCCCGTTGCTGTCGGCCGAGATCACCGGATCGATCCGGGTATCGGCGGCCAGTTTCTTGAAGGCCGGGCCTTCAAAATCCACCACCAGCGAAAAACTGGTGTCGTCCTGCTTGCGGCTGAGGCCCTGGCCACGCCGCGTTTGTGTCACCCACGACAGCGGCGGCTGTTTCTCGCCGTCCTTCTGCCACAGCAGGCGATATTCGAAATCGAAAGGTTGCTTGGGCTTGGGCGGGTTGTCAGGCACCCAATAGGCCACGATGTTGTCGTTGGTCTCGTCCGGGGTCGGGATCTGCACCAGCTCGACCCGGCCCGGGCCCCAGTTGCCTTTAGGCTCCACCCAGGCGCTCGGGCGACGCTCGTACCACGCGCCGATTTCCTGGTAGCTGCTGAAATTGCGATCCCGCTGCATCAGGCCGAACCCTTGCGGATTGGTCGCGGCAAACGAGGTCACCAGCAGGCGCTTGGGATTGCTCAGCGGCCGCCACAGCCACTCACCCGTGCCAAGCTGCACCGAGAGCCCGTCGGAGTCATGCACCTCGGGCCGGTAGTCCGGCACCGACGAAGGTTGGTTCTCGCCAAACAGGAACATGCTGGTCAGCGGCGCCAGGCCAAGCTTGGTGACGTTCTCGCGCGTGAACAAGCGCGACTTCACCTCCATGACCGTCTCCGTGCCTGGCCGGATCACGATCCGGTACGCCCCGCTCATGCGGCGCGAGTCCATCAGCGCATAGATGGTCAGTTGCTTGTCCGCCGGCGACGGCCGCTCGATCCAGTACTCGACGAAGCGCGGGAACTCCTCGCCCGAATTGAGCCCGGTATCCACGGCCAGGCCGCGTGCCGACAAGCCGTACCACTGGTCCTTGCCCAGCGCGCGGAAATAGCTGGCGCCCAGGAAGGAAGCGACTTCGTCCTTGCCCTTGGTGCCGTTGAGCGGATAGAGCACGCGGAAGCCGGCAAAGCCAAGGGTCTTGAGCTTGCTGGCATCGACCTTGTGCGGTCCGTAGTTAAACGCAGACGGCTCGAAGCGGATCTCGCGGGCGCTCCCACTCACCACTTCATTGATGCGCACCGGCTGGTCGAACACCATGCCTTCGTGAAAGAAGGAGAGCTCGAACGGCAGCTTGGCATTGCGCCACTGGAAACGCTCTGGCTTGTATTCGATCTCGCGATAGCGCTCGTACGGCAGCTCGCGCAATTCGCTTGGCAGATTCTGCACGGGAGCTTTGTAAGGGCTTGCGGCCAGCTGGCGCGCGCGCGCCGCCACGGTATCGAAGTCGAACGCGTGTGCCGCCACGGCACACATTGCCAGCATGCCGCCGCACAACCACCTGCCGAGGCGCAGTGCGCTTGTGTTCGCAGGCGCCGCTGCACGGCGCTGGATAAATTCGACGGTCGGCAAGGTAGCAGTTTCGGACATGAATGCCAGTGACGGGCGTAGTTGGACGGTTGGGATCGATCAAGCACCGCAGCAAAAGGCGGACCACCATGCGACCGGGATGACTACAGCAACGGCGGGATGCCGGCCAGCGCGTACCCTGGGGAGGCTTTGGGGGCTCTCGTGGCGCATCGCTTTTGATTGGGTGCTGAACTTGTGCCTGGGTGTATCGGAGCGTATCCGACTTGCTGCAATGCGCAATAAGACCTTAACAACTCGAGACTAAAAAGTCACGTTTCGATCACGCAACGTTTGCAACAAATTGAAACCCCGGCCGTCCAAACGCCGCTTTCCGCGCGCCTCTCGAGCCCGGGCATCACATTGGGCGTGCCGTCGGATCATCGCTTGGTGCCTCGCAGGGCACGTTGGGGGCGCAGCCATTTCTTCAGCTATTTCCCCTGCGGCGCCACCACGGCTGGGCAAGGCGGCGGGCGAAAATCCGCCTGCCGTCATGACCGCTGGTCCATGCGTCCTACATGGGGATAGCACCCGAATCTGCAACGCTAGGATATGGATCGCACGGAGTCAACGTGCGTAGCGAGCACGTGGGCAGCACCGGAACGGCGCATTGCGCACCTGCAAAATCGTGCACTGCACTGGAATCATGCGGAATGGATCCGCCGCGCCCAAAAAAAGAGAGGCCGTAGCCTCTCGATCGGGTTCCGCCTCGATGCCAGTCCCCCCGGATGGCGCATGGCGCCGCTGGGCATCGGTACCCGGGCCCGCTGCATCGCGCGCTTCACGCGCGACGCAGCGGGCACAGGCGGCGTGGCGAACTAGCTCGACAGCAAGCGCGCGCACCGGCACGCTGGCTGCCCGTCGCCTTTCACTAACGGCGCTCAGGCGCCTTTATTCATCATCTTGTCGGCATCAGGAGGCGCATGGTTCTTTTTCTTCTTGGCCGGCTTCTTCGTCATCTTGCCAGAGCTTGACGCCGCTGGCTTGTCGCCGGCCGCGGGCGCGGCAGGCGCCGACGCCTGGGCATAAGCGCCCGCACCAAACATGGCCAGCGTCAACATCACGATCCACTTCTTCATATCAGCCTCCTGGTCAGCTGTGGAAAGAAGCCTGCCCGCAGCCCTTGGTGGCGCTAGGCACCTGCGCTTCGTGACTACCAAAACGAAGCAAGGGACAAATGGGTTGACGCATCAGCCAGCCTATCGACACTGCAGCGCAACATCCGGCCTGCCTGCGGGTGCCGGCACAGGCATCAAGGACACAAGCGGCCGAGCAGTTCGCCGGGGACAGTGCCTGCGCTGGCAGGCTGCGGCATGCCAGCGTGAGGGGCGCTGATGGTGTACAGCGATTCGCCGCGCGCATAACGCTTAGCGTAGAGCGTCTGCTCCACCACCGCATACATGGATGTGGCGCAATTGAACACCATGCGCTTGAGCGAGGAACGGATCGGCTCGCCACTGGTGGTGCGGATCACGCCGGCCGGCGCGTTGCGCATGACCGCGACACCGACCTCGGGACCACGCCGTCGCACCGAAGTCTTGTCGAAGTAAGAGATCACCCCGTTGGCGCCCATCAGGGGCAGCCAGCGCTGCGGATCAGGCGCTGAAGGATCGGGCGCGGCCAGCACGGTGCAACCTTCGCGCGGCGTGGAACGGAAGACAACACCCCCGCTGGGAGCCTGGCATTCATATAAACCCGCCGTGGCGGCGGGGCGAACCGTAGCAACAGGCTCGGCATACGCGGCAAGACAGACACTGCTGCCAACCAGCACGGCGGCAGCGTGGAAAAAGGCGCGCAAGGACATGGACGGACCCTCGTGTAGACCAAAAAGCAACGCGCATTGTCGCACACCACGCTGCGCAAGCTGTCGCCCGCGCGCGCTGGCCGCCTGTCTTGCTACGCGTGCCGGGCGCGCCAGGCGATGTTGAAGCATGGATTTCCAAGGCAGCTTTCCGACATGCCTGAATTGGAAATTTCTATTAAGAATTTTTCAATTCAAATCATTCGGAAATTTCCCAAAGCAAAGAAGCTACAAAACTTCTCATTTCAGGAAGTCTCCCAAACGTCAAGCAAGCGCACCATGACTCGCCTGCTGGCAGGCTCCTTTTCTCAGCCGTTTGATGGCGCACGAGGTATCCCGGTCAAGGCCGCCGGCTACTGCGACAGCGCCTCGAGCGCATGGCGTGAAGCCTCATCGGCCGGGAAGAAACACTCGATACGCATCTCCTGCAGCGTGACGTCCTGCGGAATGCCCAGCGTGGTCAGCGTCGAGAACAGGGAGGCGCGAAAACCGTCGGCGGCAAGCGCCACCGGCAGCATCGGCGGCGGCGTCCGCTCGGCGGCATCGTCGTCAAACAGCGGGACGCCGGCCGGGCCAACCATATCGGGATGCCAGTCTGCAATGCGCTCGAAGATCGCGCGCGCCGTCTGGTCCTGCGCCTGCGTCTGCAACTCCTGCCACACGCGCCGCAGCAGGTAGCGCCCGACCTGGCGCGCGTTGTCGATGACCGGCCACAAGCCGTCCGGATTGAAGACCGTCAGCATCAGGTTGATGCGCCCGCCGCCCTCCTCCAGCTTGGACGGTGCGCGCCCACCCAGCAGCAGGCCAATCATGTTGCGGTATGCCTGGTTGGCGTCGAGCATGTTCCAGAATCGGTCCAGCACCACGGCGGGATAGGGCTCCTGCTTGGACAGGATGAGCGCCACCGCCTGCTGCACCATCTGCAGCGCGGGCGCGGCCAGGCCGTGCTCGGTATAGGCCGGCGCAAAGCCACTGGCAAGCAGCAGGCGGTTGCGCTGGCGCAGCGGCACGCCAAGGCGGTCCGCCAGCGACAGCACCATTTCGCGGCTGGGCCGGGCGCGGCCGGATTCAAGGAAGCTGATATGCCGCTGCGATACCCCGGCGGCCAGCGACAGCGCAAGCTGGCTGTAGCCGCGCTTGCCGCGCCAGTAACGCAGCAGGCCGGGGAAATCGAGGGCGGTTTCGGAACTGGGGGTTAGGGTGTCCATGACGGCATTACAGCACGGCCCGGGCCGCCGCGCGACTACCTGTGAGGTAATCGCCGGGCCTGCGCCCATGCGGCAACGCAGCGCCGGTCTTCGATGAAGTGCCGCCGGCGACGTCGGGCATGACGCGCTATGTCGCCCGCCCGCGTGTTTCGCTCAGGGCGGCGCCCAAGCCGTATTTCCGAATCTTCTCATACAGGGTGCTCTTCGCGATGCCAAGGCGCGAAGCGGCCCTGGTCAGGTTGCCGCCGCTGTACGCCAGGGCCTTGCGGATGGATTCCGATTCCGCCATCTCGAGCGAGCAAGCCGGCTCGGGCGCATTGCCGGCGATGTCCTTTGGCCCGCTGACGCCGCCTGGCGTGCCCACAGAGCTGATTTCGAGCGGCAGCTTGTCCACGGTGATCACGCCGCCCGCGCTCATCAGCAAGGAGCCCTCCAGCGCGTTGCGCAACTCGCGGACATTGCCCGGCCAGTCGTAGGCAAGCAGGCATCGGTAAGCCTCGTCGTCGAACGATGCCACCGGCAGGCCGTAGCGCTCGCATAGCTGGCCAAGCCAGTGCGTGACCAGGGCCGGGATGTCGTCCTTGCGCTGGCGCAAGGACGGTATCGCGATATTGGTCACGGCGATGCGGTAGAACAGGTCCATGCGGAACTTGCCCGCGGCCACATCGTCGCGCAGGTTGCGGTGGGTGGCGGCGACCAAGCGAAAACTGACCTTGCGCGGCGTATTCTCGCCGAGCCGGTAGATCTCCCCCTCCTCCAGCACGCGTAGCAGGTGCGGCTGTATGTCAAGCGGCATTTCGCCGATCTCGTCGAGAAACAGCGTCCCCCGGTTGGCGGCCTCGATCTTGCCGGCTGCGCCCGACCTGCGCGCGCCGGTGAACGCGCCCTCGGCATAGCCAAAGAGTTCGCTTGCGAGCAGGTCCCGCGACAGCCCCCCGCAATTGAGCGCCACGAACGGGCCTTGCGCGCAAGCGCTGGCCTGGTGAATTCCTTGCGCAAACAACTCCTTGCCGACGCCGGTCTCGCCCAGCAGCAGCACCGGCACCCTGGATGGTGCCAGGTGCTGCGCCTTCTCCACGGCCGAGCGCAAGGCGGCACCGTTGCCGACGATCCGGGAAAACGCCGGCGCCGGGCCCGGCCGCATGGCCGGCACGCCCGCAGCACCCGCTGCAAGACGATGCGGCGCGGCAGGAATCACCACCACGAAACCCAGCATGTCACCGTTATCGCGGATCGCTTCGAAGCGGGTCAGCTTGAGCCATTCTGGGAGCGGCCCGGATCCGGCGCGCGCCACCCGGGCGTCCAGGCCGGGGATGGAAAACGCGCTGTTCAGCACCGTGCTCACGCCCAGCCGCGCCAGCGCCGAAGGCGCCTGCGGATTGGCCTTGACCAGGCGCCCACCTTCGTCGAGGACAAGCACGCCATCGCTGCGCACCGATGCGAAATGGCTCATGCAGCGATCCAGCAAGCGCAGGCGGCGCTCCATGGCCAGCTTGGCCAGCCGGCTTTCGA
The DNA here is from genome assembly GCF_054589115.1 of Cupriavidus sp. 8B. NCBI lineage: Bacteria > Pseudomonadati > Pseudomonadota > Betaproteobacteria > Burkholderiales > Burkholderiaceae > Cupriavidus > Cupriavidus sp. 8B. The sequence goes on from NZ_BAAILO010000026.1 coordinate 69,227, forward strand.
TCCTGCCGGCCAGCGACACGGTCAGCGCCAGGCTATGCCAGCTATAGGTCTGCGCCAGGCCTGAGACGTCGATCACGCCGAGCACGGCGCCGTCCAGCGGATCGCGGATGACCGTGGCCGAGCAGGTCCAGCGCTTGATACCGGCACAGAAATGCTCGGCACCGTGGATTTGCACAGGTTGTTGCAAGGCCAGCGCGGTGCCGATGGCATTGGTCCCGCAGTTGAGCTCCTTCCAGTCGCAGCCCGGAATCAGGCCGACTTCCCCGGCGGGCTCGACGATGCGCATGTCGCCCTCCTGCTGGAGGATCATCCCGTCAGGATCGGCCAGCAGCATGATGGTGCCCGTCTGCGAGAGAAACTCGCGGGTCTGCTGTATCAGGGGCAGGCTGGTACTGACCAGCCGATCGTTCTTCTCCCGCCGCGCCCTCAGGCCGCTTTCGTCAAGCGGCGGCGGCGCGGCGCCGGCAGCGGGATCAACCCGGCCCACCAGGCACCGGTGCCAGGAATCGTCGACCACGCAGCGCAGTTCGCCGGCGCTCGCCTCACCACCGTCGATCAGGTGCTCCCAGGCGGACATGATGCTGGCGTCATGGTCTGGATGGGAAAACCAGTCCATCGGTGTGCTGGCTTCTTGCATTCCGTGTCTCCTTGCGGGGGCCCGCCCAATGCGGGCCAGGATGGCCGGTTCACCGGCTCTGTGTCTTGCTTCGCCTGCTTCGCGGGACTTGCGCCCGCTTCACGCATTTCATGCATCCTACTCCCGACGGCGCTGCCAAAACCAGCCGGGACTTGCCCCCCTCCTAGTAGAGCAAAACCCAGGCCACACGCCAGCCGCTCGGCCTGCCGGGCCGCACGCGCACCTGATCGACCGGCAGGGGCCACTTGCGACCGGCCGAAAACGAAACGGCCGTCCGGAAATCGAACGGCCGCCAGGCCTGCGCCAAAGGATGGACGATCCATCCCCAGGCCCGGATGTGGAGAAACGATTACCGCGATGCCGAGGCCCGCATCAATCCACGCGTTCGGGCAGTGGCAGCTTCACCCAGTCGGTATAGAACGCCTCGATGTCCGGCTCGAAGTCGTGGATCACCGGATACCACGGCGTGGGGGCTTCCACATCGTGCATGGTTCCGCACTTGGGGCAGTAGTACTCGCGGTACACCTGCCATTGCGTATCCGGCGCCATGAGTTGCGGATAGACCTCGGCCATGGCTTCGTCCGTGTCGCGCACATAGACGTTGGCGTGCAGCTTCCAGTTCTCCCGGTAGTCGCAGAAAACATGGCCGCAGTCGCATTGCGTGACCCACTTTTTGGTCTTGGCCTGCTGCACGATAAACATGTGCGGGCTCAAAGGCAGCACGATGCGATCATCCCAGTCGAGCTTCTTCTGCAGCGCTTGCACGTATAGCTGGAAGCGCGCGGCATCCTTGGGCATCGACAGCATGCGCAGGGTGGTGTCCCAGTCGAGCTTGCCGTCGACCAGGTTCTTGACCTGTTCACTGGTGTAGGTGGACATCTTGAATCCTCTCTGGCGTATTGACTAACTAATGTGTGCGTTCGTTAGCGCCGGCCTGGCCTCACTCTTCGACCAGCACCACGGTGTTGACGTCGGGCATCTTGGACAGGTCCATGCGGTACCTGGAGCCATAGGTCGGCACGTCCAGTTCGTCCTCGGTCAAGGTCCACGAGTCAGGCAGGTCCCAGAACGTCCGGAACTGTTGCTCGAACGTCTTCGACAGGCCGAAGCTGGTGGCAAACATGTGCTGCACCTGGGTCGAGGCATGCTTGACCAGGATCCGCTCGCGCTCGCCCTTCATCCATTCCTGGACAGGCTGCGAACGCGCCAGGCGCTGGTTGCGGATCTCGATTCGCTTCAGCGCGGCCTGTTTGGCATCCACCTTCCAGATCCCGTTGCCATCCTTGGTCGCGACCGCGCCATATACCTTCTGCGCGTATTCCGGCAGCAGCAAGGCGTTGTTCAGGTCCTGCTCGATGGCTCCGACCTCGCGGTCGAGCGGGTCGCCAAAGCCCGGGCCGCCACGCAGGTAGTTCAGGTAGAGGTCGTAGTTGTCGTAGCAGTCTTCGGTGGTCATGCACTGCTGGTCGCGCTTGACGACCGCGCCGGCGTTGAGGTGATTCTCGTAGTCCGGCAGGTCCGGATTGGCATCGCCACCCAGCGGCAGGCTGTCGCCGCCGGCGATGCGCTCCTTCAGGCCGGTCTTGTGGGCCTCGAAGCGGTAGCCGGTAGCTGCGGGATAGCCGCCCATCAGGCCCCAGTCGCTGTTCATATAACCGTTGCCCATGAAGAACATGGTCCAGTCCTGCGCTTTCCACACCATGCGCAGCGTCTCGAAGCCGCAGCCGCCCCGATACTTGCCATAGCCGCCGGAATTGGCCTTGGCGTTGCGTCCCAGGTAAAGCAGGGGCTCGGCCATTTCCCAGATTTCGATGTCCCCCATATCGCCTTCCGGGTTCCAGATCGCCGCGGCGTGGTTGAGGCCGTCCTTGATGGCGCTGGCGCCGGTGCCGCACGACGAAGCCTCGAAACTGTTGACGGCGTGGATCTCGCCTTCCTGGTTGATGCCGCCGCCCTGCAGCCAGTTGGAGGTGTTGGCGTTGCCGGCGTTGACCTCTTCCAGGTAGCCGCGGCTGAAGTAGGCCTGCGACAAACCGCGCCACATCGCGCTCCAGCCCGAGACCAGGAAGTGCCAGGCATAGGCATGGCCGGTACGGCGGTCGTCCGGGTTCATCCAGGTGCCCTTGGGCAGATGGAACTCCGTGCCGAAATAGGCGCCGTCGTTGATGCGCTGCGTGGGCACCAGCGTTTGCGTCATCATCACCCAGATACCGCTGGTAAAGGCCACATGGTGGGCGTTATAAGAATGCCAGCCCCAGCGGCTCGCGCCTTCGAAATCCAGGCGCCACGAACCGTCCTTGCGGATTTCCATTTCCACCGGCGAATGCATGATCGAATCGAGCTTGGCGAAGGCCGACGAGGTCTGCACGTCGGGGTGGTTGTACGGCACGTCGACAAAGGCCACCTTGCGATACTTGCCCGGCAGGGTCATAGCCTTGATGCGCGTCTGCAGGCCGCGGCGCCCTTCCTCGATCACCTCGTAGGCAAACTCCTCGTAGGCTTGCAGCCCTTCGTCCTCGATCACCTCCTCGATCAGGTCGCGGATCATGTGGCAGCCGGCGATGCGGGTGCGCTCGTCGAGTATCCAGTATTTCGGCGTGCGTACCGAGCGCTGGCTTTCATGCAGCCAGTCGCGCAGCGGGGTGTCGTTCACGCCGGTCTTGCGGCAGGTGATCATGTAGCCGTCGCCGAAGCGCTGCACCTGCCCGGTGGACATGGACCCCGGCGTCACCGCGCCGGTGTCGATCACGTGGGTCACGCCGCCCACCCAGCCCACCAGCTTGCCATGCGCGAAGATCGGCACGATGGTGGCGATATCGCAGGGATGGACATTGCCGATCGTGCAATCGTTGTTGGTGAACATATCCCCGGGATGGATGCCGGGATTGGTCTCCCAATCGTTCTCGATCATGTACTTGATCGCGGCCCCCATCGTACCGACGTGGATGATGATCCCGGTGGAAGTCAGCACGCAGTCGCCCGCGGCGTTGTAGAGCGTGAAGCACAGCTCCCCTTCCTGCTCGACGATCGGGCTGGCGGCGATCTTCTTGGCCGTTTCACGGGCGTGCACCAGGCCGCCGCGCAGCTTGGAGAAAAGCTTCTCGTAGCGGATCGGGTCCCGTTCGCGGAATGCCAGGCGCGTAAGCCCGTTGTAGTGGCCGGTGTTGGCCGTACGCTCCAGGATGGCGTCGCGGAACTGCTTGAGCGTCTCGCCGGTCTTGAGCAGGTCGGCGAGCCCGACTTCCTTGCTGGACATCATATTCATGGCTGGTCTCCTTACTTCACTTCTTTGAGATGGAAGAGGTGATGCTTGTCGAGCGTGGTGGCAAAGCCCTCGGGCACCACAAAGGTGGTCGCGTCCGACTCGATGATGGCGGGCCCGATGATGGTGTTGCCGGGCTGCAGCGCTTCCATCTTCCACAGCACCGCGTCATGCCACTTTCTCTGGCGATACAGCGGGCGCGTGCCCAGGCGGGCTTGCGGGGGCGGCGTCGGGCCGCTTTCCGGGTCTTCCGGCAGCACCGGCTTCTGGGTGATCACCATGCCGCGCATGATGGCGCCGGTGACGGAGAAACCCAGCTCGGGAGAATGCGCAGAACTGGCGTACACGCGGCCATAGGTTTCCTCGAAGGCATCGACGATCTGGTCCCAATCGCCCGCCGTGGCGGCATTGGCGATCGGCGAGCTGATTTCCAGGTCGTTGAGCTGGCCCATGTACTGCATGCGGTAACCCGGGCGCAGGATCACGTCTTCGGCCTTGAAGCCGTTGATCTTGAACTCCTCGATCACCTTGGTGGCCAGGTCCGACCACGCCTTCTGGATGGTCTGGGCCGCCTGGGCCTTGTCCGCATCGGCGGCGTCCTGCGGCAGCGCCAGGTCGACGCTCTTGTCATAGCGGTACTCGAAGTCCGCGCAGGCGCAGCCGAATGCCGAAAAGCCCGCCGCCCACGCCGGCACGATCACGTCCTTGAAGCCCAGGCCTTCCGTGTAGCCATAGGTATGGACCGGCCCCGCGCCGCCGTAGGAAAAGCACACGAACTCGGTCGGGTTGTAGCCCTTGGCGCTGACGTTGGATCGCAGGTACTCGCGCAGTTGCAGGTCGAGCAGTTCGATCACGCCCGCTGCCGCGTCCTCCACCGACAAGCCCAGCGGCTCGGCGATCTGCGCCTTGATATGCTGCCGCGCCCGCTCCACGTCCAGCTTGATGGCACCACCAAGGAAGTTGTCGGGATTGAGGTAGCCCAGCACCACATGGCAATCGGAGACCGACACCGTGTCCAGCCCGCTCTCCGGCCAGCAGGTGCCGACGCGGTAGCCCGCGCTGTCCGGGCCGAGCTTGATGGCGCCGCTGTAGGGATCAAGCCGCACGAAGCTGCCCGCGCCGGCGCCCACCGAGTCCATCGTCACCAGGGGCAAGGACAGCACCAGCCGCGCCATATCGGGATCGGCGGCGATGGCGAAGTTGCCCTTGGTGATGAGCGCCATGTCGAACGAAGTGCCGCCGATGTCGGAACAGGCGATATTGTCATAGCCAAGGGTTTCGCCGAGCAGCTTGGAGCCGATCACGCCGCCGATCGGGCCGGATACGATGGTGCGCGCCAGTTCCTTGGCCTTCCAGCTGATGGTGCCGCCGTGGGTGGCCATCACCCGCAGGTCGAACCTGGCGCCGTGCTTCCTGAACCGGTCGCTGACCTTCTTGAGGGTCTGCCGCGAAGGCTCGGCCGCGTACGCCTCCAGCACCGTGGTGTTCATCCGGTGGCTTTCCTTGCGCTGCGGGTAGTAATCCACCGAGGCGAACACCGGGATATCGGCACCCAGCTTCTTGAGTTCATCGCGCGTGATATCGCGCGCTTGCTGCTCGCTGGTACCGTTCTTGTGCGATTGCAGAAAGCAGATCACGATGGCCTGGGACCCGGCCGCCACCAGCTCACGTGTCGCCTGACGCACCTCGCTATCCCGCAGCGGAATCACGATCTCGCCCTGCACATCGGTGCGTTCGGTCACGCCGCGGGTGCGTGACAGGGGCACCAGCGGTTCGTCGTAGCGATGCGTATTGAGATGTATACGCTCCTCCAGCGCGTATCCCAGGTAGCTCTGGATGGCCCGCCCCATCGAATGGACGTGCTCGAAGCCCTTGTTCACCATCAGGCCCACGGCCAGCCCCTTGCGCTGCACCACACGATTGAGCATCGCGGTGCCCGAGTACACGCAGGTCAGCAGTTCGGGATACACGTCGTCGACCCCGCGCTGCCAGTGCGCAAGCGCGTCCTCCGAGGAGTTGAAGATGGCCAGGGATTCGTCTTCCGGGTTGCTTTGCGCCTTGCCGACGACGAACCGCCCGTCGCCGCGCACAAAGAAGGTGTCGGTCATCGTGCCGCCGGCGTCGATGCCCATCACCTGGACTTGTGATTGCACTTCCATGCTTGTCTCCTTGCTTTGTCAGCGTTCACGGCGGCTGCCAGGCAGCGCCGTTGCCAAACGCACCGCATGGCACGGTGGTTCGGTCTCTGTATCGCAACCGCTGTGCCAGATCCTGGAGACAAGCTTTTTTTCTTTTTATATCAAGGAGATATGGAGTATTTTCAGGCAAGGGAGCCGGACGGGTCCCGACTTGCACCGTCTCGAACGTCGTGTTTTCGAACGGGGGAATCGTTCGGTTTCCGCGCTGCCCCCGGCGCAGGCGCGATCAGCGCAAAGTGACGCAGGGCCATGGGCATGCCAATCCCGGGAAGCCCGCGGCGGCCCTGACACACAGCAATGTTATGCTTTGGCCCTCGATAACTCCTGCGCGCACAGGGCGCGCACCCTGATGGAAATTGCCATATTACTGGCGCTGATTCTGATCAACGGCCTGTTCGCGATGTCTGAGATCGCCTTGATGACGGCCCGCAAGGCCCGCTTGCAGCGGCGCATCGAGGAAGGCGACCGCGGCGCGATCGAAGCGATCAAGCTGGGCGAGGATCCCACCCGGTTTCTGTCTACCGTCCAGATCGGCATCACCTCCATTGGCGTGCTCAACGGCGTCGTTGGCGAATCCACCCTGGCGCAGCCGCTCGGCGTCTGGTTGCAGGGCTTTGGCATGCAGGACTCGACCGCAGGCTGGGTGGCGACCACCATCGTGGTGGCCGGCCTGACCTATTTCTCCATCGTGCTGGGCGAACTGGTGCCCAAGCGCCTCGGCCAGATGGCCCCCGAAACCATCGCGCGCCTGGTCTCGCGCCCGATTTCCTTCCTGGCGCTGGCCTCCACCCCGTTTGTCAAGCTGCTCTCCAGCTCAACCCGGCTGGTGCTGCGCATGCTTGGCGTGAAAAGCGGCCGCGGCCCGGCGGTGACCGAAGAAGAGATCCATGCCCTGCTGGTGGAAGGCTCGGAGGCCGGCGTCATCGAGCAGCACGAGCACACCATGGTGCGCAATGTGTTCCGCCTGGACGACCGCCAGCTCACCTCGCTGATGGTGCCACGCGGCGATGTGGTCTGCCTGGACGTGGAAGTCCCGCTGGAAGAAAACCTGCGCCGCATCGAAGAGTCCGATCACTCGCGCTTCCCGGTGGTGCGCGGCGGCATGCACGACATGCTGGGCGTGGTGAGCGCCCGCCAGTTGCTGGCGCGCCGCCTGCGCGGCGAGCCGACCGATCTCGCCACCGTGGCGCAGCCCCCGGTTTTCGTGCCGGAGAGCGTGACCGGCATGGAACTGCTGGAGAATTTCCGCGTTTCCGGCGGCCAGATCGCCTTTGTCATCGACGAATACGGCGAGGTACTGGGCCTGGTGACGCTGCAGGACCTGATCGAGGCCATCACCGGCGAGTTCAAGCAGGATGGCGTGGGCGAGGAATGGGCCGTGCAGCGCGAGGACGGCTCCTGGCTGCTCGACGGCCTCATTCCCATCCCCGAACTGAAAGACCGCATTGGCCTGCGCCAGGTGCCGGAAGAGGACAAGGAACGCTACCACACGCTGTCCGGCATGTTGCTGCTGTTGCTGGGCCGCCTTCCGCAGACCGGCGACACCGTGCGCTGGGGCGACTGGAAGTTCGAGATCGTGGACATGGACGGCAAGCGCATCGACAAGGTACTGGCGTCGCGCGTGCTGCCCGACGACGGCGCCGACGCCGAGACCACCGGCTGACCCCCAAACCCGCCTGCCGCCGAAACTTGATCTGCGTCAAGCCCCGGCGAATCCGCACTATCCCTGTATCCGCCACGCTTCGGGCGGCGCCTGCTCTCCCGTATGATCGTCACTGTGCCGTGCCGTCCCTGACACCGGCTTGAGGGCCTGATCCCCGAGCCGGCGCGCGGATGGCACGGCGGTTGCCGCGGTCAAGGCTTAGCCTGGCCGCGCTCATGCCACCGTGGCGAATTCATGCTGCCCACAGGGACCCCCATGCACCCAGACGCAGACGATGCCGTCCGCTCGCCGGAGGTGGACCCCCATGTAAGAAGCGACTTCGCGGCTGCCGTGATGGCGCGGCGGCAGCAGTCGCTGGCCACGGAGCGGCGCTTCGTGGTGCTGGTGATCCACCTCGACCGCTTTACCCGCGCCAGCGAAACGCTCGGCGCCGAACTATCGACGCGGCTGCGCGCGCAGGTCGCGGCGCGCGTAGCCGCGCTGGCGCTGACGGCCGAAGTGAGCTGGCTGGGCCAGGCGGACCTCGGCGCGGCCGTGCCGCTGCCCCCACAGCTACAGCCCGCGACCGATCCCGGGGCAGCGGCGCTGCGCCTGGCGCGCACCGTGGCCGCGGGCCTGGCGCGGCCATTCGTGCAGGGCGGGTTCGAGCTGTTCCTGTCCAGCAGCATTGGCGTGGCGCTGGACGAACCCGACAAGCCGGCGGAGCGTAGCCTCCAGGAAGCCTATGACGCGATGCTGCGCGTGCGCAAACGCGGCGGCGACGGCGTTGCCGGCAGTGTCGTTGCCACGCCTGCGTCACTTTCCGCACCGATCCTGGCCGCCCTGCCCTATGCCTTGGCGCGCGGGCAGATCGCGCTGAACCTGCAGGCAAGGGCATCGCTGGCCACGGGGTGCGTGACCGGCTACACGGCGCGGCTGCGTTGGCAGAGCCCTGAGTTGGGGCGTGTTGCGCCGCAGGACTTCCTGCCCGCGCTGGAGTCGCTTGGCATGATGGGCGAGGTGGCACGCTGGTTGATGGAACACGCCTTACCCTTGCTGGACTGCCCCGGCGTCGCCGCCCCGGTGGAACTGTCGTTGCTGGTTTCCAGCGCCCAGTTGCACGGCACCCCGCTGATCGATACCTTGCTGCGTACCCTGGCGGCACGCAAGCTCGACCCGGCAAGGATCTGCCTTGAAATTCCCGGCGAGGCCTTGCTCGCCGACGACCATGTTGCGGCCGCCAAGCTCGCCACGCTGCGCGGCGCGGGCCTGCGCTTTGCCCTGAGCGACTTCGCCGACGCGCCCGGTGGCACGGCAACCCTGGAGCGGCTGCAACCTGACTTGCTCACATTCAACGCGCGCTGCATCGGCAGCACCGACCAGCCAGGCAAGCCGGACCAGGCCGGCGCCGCCGCGCACCTGCAAGCCGCCTGCGAGCAGGCACGGCGCCTTGGCTTGCCAGTCTGTGCCAAAGGCATCGAAACGCGGCACCAACTGGCCGAAGTACGACGCTGGGGCTGCTGTGCCATACAGGGCTACTTGCTGGCGCAGCCCTTCCCGGCCCACTGGCTGGCGCAGACACATGCCGCAATCTGTGTACGTTCACGTGAATTGCTCGCCTAGGATGTGCCGCCGTCCTGGCACGATCGGTTACAAAATGGCACGTATCGTGCTTCAATAGAGTGTCGCGACAACGGTAGAATTGCGGCGAATTCAATGACCGAAAGGAGTCTGGCGTGAAAAAAGGATGGATCTTCTGCGTTCTGTTTGCCACCCTGCTGGCTGGCTGCAACACCATGGCCGGCCTGGGCCAGGATATTCAGAAGGGTGGCCAAAAGCTGGAAGGCGCAGCCGATCGCAGTAAGTAAGATGCGCTGCCGGCAACGGAGCGCCAGGCATGGCGCTCCGCGGCATCACAGCAACTGCTCCGGCGTGAACGGCGCCAGTACGTCGATCCACAAACGCTTCTGCCAGGTGGTATCCGGCTCGGTATCGAGCACCACCGCCTTTTCCCCCTTGCCGTCCACCCACTGCAAAGCGCCCTGATCGGACAAGCGCACCAGGTAGCTGTTGTCGTCGATCGCCCCGGCGAACAGCTTCGCGACTTGCTGCGCCAGCTTGGGGCTATGGATGATCAGCCCCGTCTCCGTGTTCTGGCTGGCCGAGCGTGGGTCGAAGTTCATCGATCCCACGAACAGGTTGGTCCGATCAGCAACGGCCGCCTTCACATGCAGGCTGGCCTGCGACGACGTGTAATCCCCGATGGCTTTCTGCGGCCGGCCGGGCCGCGACTTGAGCTCATGCAGCTCCACCCCCGCGCGCAGAAGATCGGGCCGGTAGCGCCGGTAGCCGACATGGACGATGGGCGCATCGGTCGCGGCCAGCGAATTGGTCAGCACCCGCACCTGCACGCCCCGCTTGACCAGATCCGCCATCCACGCCACCCCACGGTCGCCCGGGATGAAATAAGGGGAGATCAGGATCACCTCCTGGCTCGCCCCGCTCAACATGCGGCCCAACTCCTCGCTCATGGTCTCGCCGGCGGCCGGCGCCTGGTCCGGCGCGGCTTTGCTCGGCGCGTCGACCATCACGCTTGCCGAAGCCCATTCGAGAGCCAGCTTGCCCCCAGCCGTGAACTGGCGGCCGAGGAAGCTGTCCCGCGCATCGATCTTGCCGGGAAGCGTCATGCCCTGTGCTTCGATACGCTTGCTTTCGGTCTCAGGATCGACCAGGGCCTGCTCGGGCCGCGCCGCGCTGGCGGCGGTGGCGGAGGCCGCGTCCGCCGCCTCCGCCACCGTCGCCAGCGTTTCCACCGACACAGCCAGCGGGTTGTTCCAGTATCGGTCGAACGCGGCAGAGAGCCGCCGTACCGCGGGGCCGGCGGCGATCACGTCAAGGTCGACGAAATTCGTGTCCGGGGCGCGCAGGAAGTAGGCGTTGCCGACATTGCGCCCGCCTGTCATGGCCAGCGCGTTGTCGGCGATAAAGGCCTTGTTGTGCATGCGGCGGTTGAGCCGCCGGACATCGGTGGCGGACGAGAGCATCCGTGTCAGCTTGGAGAAGCGCCCCGCCGGAAACGGGTTGAACATGCGCACTTCGATATTGCGATGGCCAGCGAAGCGCAGGAAGGCGCGATCCTCGCCGTCGCTATGCAGGTCATCCACCAGCACGCGTACGCGCACGCCCCGCTCGGCGGCAGCGCGCACGTGGCGCAGGATCTCGCGGGATGACTCGTCGGCCTCGATGATGTAGTACTGGAGGTCCAGGGTGCGCGTGGCATGGTCGGCCAGCGAAATCAACGTGCCGTAGGCTTCTTCGCCAGAGGCGATCACGTGAAAGCCGGAAAGCGCCGGATCGGGCGAGCTCTGCGCAACCAGCCGCCCGAGAGCGGTAGTAGAAGGATCGGCCAGGGCTGCGCTCCGCTCGCGCGGCACATCCTTCGGCAGGCTGGCGCAACCCTCGGCAAACAGGACGAACGCGCAGATCAGCGCACGGCCGAGCCAGTGGGCCAGCATCGCGCCGCGGCCACGGGAGCCTGCCATGCTACCCGGCGCCGGGCCCGCCAATCGCACAGTCATGCTGCCTCCAGCAATCGGGATATGCCAAGCTTACAACCTGGCACGGCGGCCCGCTATCCGCCTTTGTCCGACGCCTGGGGCTTCCCCTTGGGGGCTTCAGACGGACTTGCGCAGCGCAGCAGCCTCCTGCGCCAACGTGCGCACCCGCGCCCAGTCGCCCTTGGCCACGGCGTCCTTGGGCACCACCCAGGAGCCGCCAACGCAAACCACATTGGGCAGCGCGAGGTAGGTTGGCGCGCGGGCAAGGTCGATGCCGCCCGTGGGGCAAAAGCGCAGTTGCGCGAACGGCCCGTACAGCGACTTGAGCATCGGCACCCCGCCCGACGCTTCCGCCGGGAAGAACTTCAGGAACTTGAAACCGGCTTCCATCGCGGCCATCGCCTCGCTGGCGGTGGCGACGCCAGGCAACAGTGCCACGCCCGCGCCCTGCGCGGCCACGGCCAGCGCCGGCGTGAGCCCGGGCGAAACCGCGAACCGCGCGCCGGCATCGCTCACGGCCTTCAGGTCGGCCGCCGTGAGCACCGTGCCCGCGCCCACGCAGGCTTGCGGGAAGGCTGCCGCCACCGCCTTGATGGCTTCCAGCGCCACGGGCGTGCGCAGCGTGATTTCCAGCACCGGCAGGCCGCCGCCGATCAGGGCTTCGGACACATGCAGGGCTTCGTCCACGGAGGAGAACTCGAGCACCGGGATCACCGGCACGTTAACAAGGCGTTCGATCAGCGAGGGAGATTGAGTTTGCATGGCAGTGGATCTTCGGTCAGGTCGGACGGTTGAGCTCAAAGCTTGAGAGATTGAGTGCTTAAGAATCAGGCGATCACGGAAACCGACTGCGCCATTCGCGCCAGCACGGTTTCGGTGGATGGGATGGGCGCCACGGCGCCGTAGCCGGTGGTGGACAGCGCGGCCGCCACGTTGGCGTAGCGCGCGGCTTCGAAGGGATCGTCGCCGCCGGCCAGCCGCGCGACAAAACTGCCGCCAAAGCAATCGCCGGCACCGGTCGCATCCACCGGGCGCACCGGGTACGGCGCCACCAGCGTGCGCGCCTCGGGGGTGGCCACATACGCGCCCTCCTCGCCCAGCTTCAGCGCTACCAGCCCGATGCCGCAGCCCAGCAGGTAGTCGACGATGGCGTCGCGGTCATTGAGGCCCGTCAGCACGGTGATGTCGTCCCAGCTCGGCAGGCACACATCGGTCAGCGCGAAGGCCTCGCGCATGATGCCGCGCGCCCGCGCCAGGGTCCACAGGCGCAGGCGCAGGTTGGTGTCGAGCGTGACCTTGCACCCCGCCTTGCGCGCATGCTCCATCGCCGCCAGGCCGGCATCGCAGGCGCTGGTGCTGATGGCCAGGCTGATGCCGGACACGTGCAGGTAGCGCGCCTCGGCAATGGCATGGTGGGGCAGGTTCTCGTGGCTGTAGTGGCTGGCCGCCGAGCCGCTGCGCAGGTAGTCGAAGCGGTGGCCGTGCGCGTCGTGGGTGACGAAGTACACGCCGGTGGGTGAGCCCGCGTCGATGCGCACGTGGCGGGTATCCACCCGCTCTTGCGTCCACAGCGCCAGCAGCCGCTCGCCGAAGGTGTCCTCGCCCACCGCGCTGATATAGCCGGCGCGGGCGCCCTGGCGCGCCGCGGCGATGCAGAAATTGGAAGTGTCGCCGCCAAAGCCCTGCAGGTAGCGCGCGGGATCGTCGGGCTGCTGGTTGAACTCAACCAGCGCTTCGCCGAAGGCGAGAATGTCGATGCTCATGGTGCAAGCGTCCCCAGTTGTCACTGTTGTAGCTGTCGTTGCTATCGTTGCTGTCGTTGCTGTTATCGCTGTCGTTGCTGCTGCGTGCGGCGCCGCTCAGAAGAACGTCTGCACGAGATCGATCACGCGCAGGTCGCCGTCGAGCACCGGAATGTGGCGCCACTTGTCGAAGGTAAGGCATGGATGGGAGATATCAAAGGCCACCATGTCGCCGACCTGGACATCGTCGCCCGGGCGGATCGCCAGGTAAGCGTGCTGGTCCATCATGCCCGTCACCTCCCAGTGCGCGGGCACCGCCACCGGCGCGCTCGCGCCGGGCCGGTAAACCTGCGCCGGGATCGGCATGCCCGCATCGAAGGCGGCATCACGCTTGCCCATGCCGATGATGGCGCGTTCCGGCTCGGGAATCGATTGCACATAGGCCCACAACTGCAAGGCCGGCAACAGGCCCTCGCGCATCTTCTGCGCAACCGGGTTGCTGGCAAGAATGCGTTTTTGCGCGGCGCGGTAGATGCCCACGTCATGCGTGAGGTAGCAGCCCGGGCGCAGCACGATGTCGATCGGCGCGCCGATGTCGGTGCGGGCGAACTCCTCCGCCACCACGTCGTACCAGGCCGAGCCCGCGCCGGACATCACCACCGGGCTGCGGCCAAAGCGGCCGGCCGCGAACAGCTCGCGCGTCACCGCCACGGTACGCCGCAGGAAGTCGCGGATGTCGGCCTCTTCCTGGAGCACGCCCTCGTAGATTTCCACGCCGGCCAGCGACAGCACGCCGGGCCAGCGCGCCAGCGCCGCAAGCACCGCTTCTTGCTGCTGCGCGTCGCGCACGCCGGTGCGCCCGCCTGGCACGCCTAGTTCCAGCAGGACCTGCAGCTTCTGGCCGCGCGCGCGGAAGTATGAACCCAGCTGGTCCACCAGCGCCGCCGAATCCACCAGCGTAAAGAACTCGAAATCCGGATCGCGCAGCAGGTCGGCCACGATTTCCATATTGCGCCGGCCCACCAGCTGGTTGGCCATCAGCACGCGCCGTACGCCGTGCGCGTACGCGGCGGCGGTCTGGTGCGCGGTGGCCAGCGTGATGCCCCAGGCGCCGGCGGCCAATTGGCGCGCGAACAGCTTGGGCGCCATGGTGGTCTTGCCATGCGGCGCCAACTGCACGCCGTACTCGCCCATGAAGCGGCGCATCCACTCCAGGTTATGCGCCAGGCGTTCTTCATACAGCACCGCGGCCGGCAGGCTGAGGTCTTCGGCCAGCAATTGCCAGCCCACCTGGCCGGCTTCGTCGGGTGCCAGCGGGGCGTCGAGCTTGCCCAGCGCCTTGTTGAGCGGATCGATCGTGCCGGTTTGGTACTTTATTTCACGCATGCTGTCATCATCCTGCAAAATTCCGATTGACGTAATGATAGCCTTGAAATTACGATATTTCACCCTTGTTATAAAGTAACATTCAAAGCTGGCTCCGGGACGACATTGCGCACCCGGGACGGCTCGCCTCCACCACTGACCCGCCAACCATGTCCGCGCCCTTCGACATCCTGACCCGCATCGCCGAGCGTGGCCCGACGCTGCGCCTGGCCGAGCAGAAGGTCGCCCAGGTGATCCTGCAGGACCTGGCGGGCGCCGCCGCCACCAGCATCAACGAGCTGGCGCGCCAGGCCGGGGTGAGCGAGGCCAGCGTGACCCGCTTTGCCAAGGCCATCGGCTGCCGCGACGTGCGCGACCTCAAGCTGCGCCTGGCGCAGGCCACGGCCGTGGGCCAGCGCTTCCTGCAGGCGGAAGTCGCCCGCGCGGCGGAGCCGTCCCCTGCCACGCTGGCCGACAGCATTCATGCGGATATCCTGGACTCTCTTGAGGTCAATCGCAAGCTGATCGATCCCGACCATATGGAGCGTGCGGCGCACCTGTTGCTGAAGGCGCGCATGGTCTACGCTTTTGGCATGGGCGGCGGCTCGTCCTTCATGGCCGACGAGGCGCGTTACCGGCTGGCCCGCCTGGGCCGTCCTGTGGCCAGCTACCAGGACGCGCTGCTGCAGAAGATGGTGGCAGCCACCTTGCACAAGGACGATGTCGTGCTTGCATTCTCCGCCACGGGCAACGTGCCCGAGATGCTGGCCAGTTGCGATATCGCACGCGAATACGGCGCGAAACTGGTGGCCGTGACCGCGCTGGGCTCGCCGCTGGCAGCGCGTGCCGACGTGCTGCTGCCGGTGCGCACGCTGGAAACCGATTTCATTTTCAAGCCCTCGGCCTCGCGCTACGCGATGCTGCTGGTGATGGACGTGCTGGCCACCCAGCTCGCCCTGCTGCAGCAAGACCAGAGCCAGGACAACCTGCGCCGGCTCAAGTACGTGCTCGACGCGCACCGCGGCACTGGCGCCACCGATAGCCGCCAGCCGCTCGGAGACTGACCATGCCTGAACTGTTCGATACCCTCATCCGCGGCGTGACCCTGCTCGACGGCTCCGGCGCCGAGGCGCGCCTGGCCGACGTGGCGCTGCGCGCCGGGCGCATCGCGCGCATCGCCATGCTGGAAGATGGCGCCGATGCCATCGACCCCGGCAGCGCCGCGCATGTGGTGCAAGGCGAAGGCCTGGTGCTGGCGCCGGGCTTTATCGACGTGCACACGCACGACGACACCAACGTGGTTCGCCAGCCCGAGATGACCCCCAAGCTGTCGCAAGGCGTCACCACCGTGATCGTCGGCAACTGCGGCATCAGCGCGGCGCCCGTCACACTGCGCGGCGAGCCACCCGACCCGATGAACCTGCTGGGCACCGCCGACGCCTTTTGCTACCCGGACTTCGCCGCCTATGCCGAAGCCGTGCAGGCGGCGCGGCCCGCCGTGAACGTGGCCGCGCTGATCGGCCATACGGCGCTGCGCAGCAACCATATGGACCGGCTGGACCGCACTGCCACCCCGGCCGAGATCGCGGCGATGCGTGCACAACTGGAAGAAGCGCTCGACCATGGCGCGATCGGCCTGTCCACCGGACTGGCTTATGCCAATGCGTTCGCCGCCACCACCGACGAAGTGCTGGCGCTGGCCGAGCCGCTGGCACATGCGGGCGCGCTCTATGCCACCCACCTGCGCAGCGAGTTCGCCGACATCCTGGAGGCGATGGATGAAGCCTTCCGCATCGGGCGCCATGCGCGCGTGCCGGTGGTGATCTCGCACATGAAGTGCGCCGGCCTGGACAACTGGGGCCGCAGCGGGGAAGTGCTGGACGCGCTGGAGCGCGCGCAACGCTGGCAGCCGGTGGGCTGCGATTGCTATCCCTACACCGCCAGTTCCTCCACGCTCGACCTCAAGCAGGTCACCAGCGATTTCGACATCATGGTGACGTGGTCCGAGCCGCACCCCGAGATGGGCGGGCGCTTGCTGGCCGATATCGCGGCCGAGTGGGAGCTCGGGCTCGAAGACGCCGCGCGCCGCCTGCAGCCGGCCGGCGCGGTCTATCACTGCATGGAAGACGCGGACGTGGACCGCATCCTGAGCCATCCCGCCACGGTAGTGGGCTCCGACGGGCTGCCCAACGATCCGCTGCCGCACCCGCGCCTGTGGGGCGCCTTCCCGCGCGTGCTGGGCCACTACGCCCGCGACCGCGAACTGTTCCCGCTCACTGTCGCGATCAACAAGATGACCGGCCTGTCGGCCGAACGCTTCGGCCTGGCCGGGCGCGGCTTTGTCCGCGAAGGCTACTGGGCCGACCTGGTCCTGTTCGACGCCGCCACCATCCGCGATGCGGCCAGCTTCACCGATCCCATGCAGCCGGCCGAGGGCATCGCTGCCGTGTGGGTCAACGGCGAGCTGTCGTGGCAGCAGCGCAAGCCCACCGGCACGCGGGCCGGCCGCTTCCTCGCGCGCAGCAAGCCTGCCGGGGACAGCTTCACCGAGCCCATGCGGCCGCAACAGTAACAACCTAATCTGCAATCAGCAATCTGCTTCAGGAGTCTCCATGGATATCAAACGATTTGGCGTCGAGGGCGGCGCCGGTACCGGCGGCCAGCACATGCCCTTTTCCCGTGCCGTGCAAGCCGACGGCTGGCTCTACGTCTCCGGCCAGGTGCCGATGGTGGCCGGCGAGGTGATCGACGGCGGCATCGTTGCGCAGACCCACCAGGCGATCAAGAACGTGCTGGCCATCCTCGCCGAGGCCGGCTATGGCACCGAGCACATCGTGCGCTGCGGCGTGTGGCTGGACGACGCGCGCGACTTCGCGTCGTTCAACAAGATCTTCAAGGAGTACTTCGGCGCCAACCCGCCCGCGCGCGCCTGCGTGCAGTCGAGCATGGTAGTGGACTGCAAGGTTGAAGTGGACTGCATTGCCTACAAGAAGCCGGCTGCCTGATCCCAGGCCAGCCCGCCACCAAAACCAGAACCGGCCGCCGCTAGCGCGGCCCTTTTCATAGCGGACGCGAGGGAGCCCCGCCGGAGGCCCGGCGGACCTCGCACAAAGGAGACAACATGGGCGCCGTAACCGGAACCACCCTATTGCTGTACGCGTTGATCGCGGTGATCGCACTGGTCGTGCTGATCGCGAAATTCAAGCTCAATCCCTTTATCACCCTGGTGGTCGTCTCGGTCCTGCTCGGCTTTGCCGTGGGCATGCCGATGGGCGACATCGTCAAATCGTTCGAGGCCGGCGTAGGCGGCACCCTCGGCCACATCGCGCTGGTGGTGGGCCTGGGCACCATGCTCGGCAAGATGATGGCGGAGTCCGGCGGCGCCGAGCGCATCGCGCGCACGCTGATCGACGCCTTCGGCGAGAAGAACGTGCACTGGGCCATGGTGACCATCGCCTTTATCGTCGGCTTGCCCGTGTTCTTCGAAGTGGGCTTCGTGCTGCTGGTGCCGATCGCCTTCAACGTGGCCAAGCGTACCGGCACCTCCATGGTGCTGGTGGGCATCCCGATGGTGGCCGGCCTGTCGGTGGTGCACGGGCTGATCCCGCCGCACCCTGCCGCGCTGCTGGCCGTGACCGCCTACAAGGCGGACATCGGCAAGACCATCCTGTACGCGCTGATCGTGGGCATTCCCACCGCGGCCATCGCCGGCCCGCTGTTCGCCAAGCTGATGACCCGCTACGTGACGCTGCCGGATGTGAATCCGCTGGCCGTGCAGTTCACCGAGGAAGACGAACGCGTCCAGGCCTCGCATGACCTGCCGGGCTTCGGCATCACGCTGTTCACCATCCTGCTGCCCGTGATCCTGATGTTGATCGGCAGCTGGGCCGACCTCATCACCACGCCCAAGAGCTTTGCCAACGACTTCCTCAAGCTGATCGGCAACTCGGTGATCGCGCTGCTGATTGCCGCGCTGGTGAGCTTCTACACCTTCGGCAAGCGCCGCGGCTTTACCCGGGAAAACATCCTCAAGTTCACCAACGAGTGCGTGGCGCCCACCGCCATCATCACGCTGGTGGTCGGCGCGGGCGGCGGCTTTGGCCGCGTGCTGCGCGACTCGGGCATCTCCAACGCCATCGTCGATGTGGCCACCGGCGCGCATGTCTCGGTGCTGCTGCTGGGCTGGCTGGTTGCCGTGCTGATCCGGATCGCCACCGGCTCCGCGACCGTGGCCATGACCACTGCTGCCGGCATCGTCGCGCCGATCGCCGCCAGCGTGCCGGGCACCCGCCCCGAGTTGCTGGTGCTGACCACCGGCGCCGGTTCGCTGATCCTGTCGCACGTCAACGACGGCGGCTTCTGGCTGGTCAAGGAGTACTTCAACATGACCGTGGCCCAGACCTTCAAGACCTGGTCGGTGTGCGAAACGCTCATCTCGGTGATCGCGCTGCTGCTGACCCTGGCGCTGGCCACGGTCGTCTGAGCGCCCGCAAGGCGCCCGGCCAAGGGGAGGAGGCACATGCGGTGCCCCCTCCCTTTTTTTATGCCGACCGCAATGTGCTATTGTGTGCACCGCAGCAAATCATTGGCGCCCCGCGCTTTTCCTGCCGCTGCCTTGACCTGGTTGCCGCCATTCGCGCCAACAAGCTGTCACAAATCTTTCATACTGGGAAGCAGGCTCGGGTTTCCCCCTAGCGCTAGAATCGAGCCCCAACCGGAGGAAAAGAACCATGCCCAAAAAACCCAGGAAAACCGAGGACGCCGTCCCGGCCACCACCACCGCGCCGGGGCTGATCGCCCTGCTCGACCACATCGCCAATGCCACCGCGCAAGGCCAGCTCGATCCCGAGTTCGCCCGCAAGCTGGGCAAGCGTGTGCGCAAGGAAGCCGATGCGCTGATTGAAGACCAGGCGTACTCGAACGCGCACGGCACGCAGATCAGGGCCGCTCTGGCCACGCTGGAAGAAGCGGTATCGGATAGTGAAGGCGGACTGCTGGGGAAAGCCGTCAAGCGCCTGCGCGATGCCGACAAGCGCGCCGCGGAATCCGCCGCCGCCAAGTAAAACGGCCTCAGAAGCGCATCGTCGCAGATAGCAGCAGCGTGCGCGGCTCGGCTTGCGCCAGCCCGCCGTAGGCATCGACCGCCGCCCAGTCATGCTTGTCGAATACATTGCGGACATTGAGCCGGAAGGTGGTCTGCCTGCGCGCCACGGTGGTCCGGTACCGTGCACCGATGTCGACGCGGGTCCAGTGCGGGATGCTTTGCGTATTGGCCTGGTCGACATATTGCCGGCCCGTGTAGACCAGGCCGCCGGCCAGCGTCAGGCCGGGCGCGAAGCCGGCATCCCATTCGGCGCCCAGGTTGGCTTGCAGCGTCGGCGCGCCGACGGCAGTCTTGCCTGCCAACCCGGAGTTGCCGCTGCGGATAACCCTGGCATCGAGCACGGTGGCGCTGGCCAGCAGCCGCACCCCGGCCGCCACCTCCCCGTACAGCCCAAACTCCAGCCCGCGATTGCGCTGCTCGCCGTCCGCGGCGAACAGCGTCCCGGACATCTGGCCGCTCGCCTTGGCGATCTGGAACGCGCTGATGGTCGCCATCATCCCGCCCTGCTCGACCTTCACGCCGAACTCAAGCTGCGTTGACTTGTAGGGTGCGAATACCTCGCCGGCATTGCTGGCGTTGCCGGGGGCGGTGTCGCCCTTGCTCAGCCCTTCGGCTCGGTTGGCATACAGCGTGACGTGTTGCCAGGGCTTTACCACCAGGCCGAGCATCGGCGTCCAGGCGCCCTGGTCGTAGCGCGAAGCGATAGCGCCGCCCGCACTGAAATTGTCTGACCTGACCTGCTGATGGCGCAGGCCCAGCGTCAGCTGCACGCGCTTGTCCAGCATCGACAGCGTATCGGCCAGGGCCACGCCGGACAGCTGCGTCCGGGAAACCTTCGGCACGCTGACAGGCTCCTCGATGGACTGCGCAGGCAGCGCCACGGGCTGGTAGAGGTTTGTCAGCGAGGTGGTCGTGGCGTTGTTGAAGCTGCGCGCCAGCTGGTCCCGATAGTCGCTGACGAGGAAGCTCAGGCTATGGCCCACCACCCCGGTGTCGAAGCGGGCGCGCAGGCCCGTATCCACGGTGGCGCGGGCTACGTTGAACTTGTAGTTCGAGTCCAGCACGGCAATATCGCCGGCCTCGTTGATGATGGTGGGCGTGATGGCAAAGAGCCGGGCCACCCGGGTACGGCCGCCGCCGCCGGCGATGAACCAGGTGAGCTTGTCGCTGATGTCGTATTCCGCCCGCGCCAGCAGGGACTGGTCGCGGATACTGGAGTTTTCCCAGGGCTGCGAGATATTGCTCCGTCCGTTGGGCGCATCGGGTACCTTGATGCCGGCAACGATGTGCAAGAGGCGCGATGGCGCCGTGAGCTTCTCCTGCTGGCCGATGAAATCCAGCGTTGCGCGCAGGCGCTCGCCCTGGTAGTCCAGCGCCAGCGCGCCGGCGCCGGCGTTGCGCGACTGGTTGTCCAGGTTGGTGTCGCCCGCCCGATAGTTGCCATTGAAGCGAATGCCAAACTGGCGCTCCCCCCCAAACCGCCGGCTCAAGTCAAGGTTGCCACCAAGCTGCGATGACACGGCATAGTCGGCGCTGACCTGGGTCAGGTCGGGACCGGTCGCCCGCTTGGGAACGATATTGATGCCACCGCCGACACTGCCGCTGGGCGCCATGCCGACCAGCATGGCGGTCGGGCCCTTGATCAGCTCGATCCGTTCGATATAGCCGGTCGATACCCGGTAGTTGGAGGCCACGCCATACATGCCGTCGAAGGCAATCTCCCCGAAGTTGCCATTGCCAACGGGAAAGCCACGGATCGTGAAGGCATCCAGGATGCCGCCAGGCTGGCTGACATAGCGCACGGACGAATCAACGGCCAACATATCGCCAACCGTGCGCGCCTGCTGGTCCTCGATTGCCTTGGCGGTGTAGCTGGTGACGCTGAACGGCGTATCCATGATGTCGGTGTTGCCAAGCAAGCCCAGCCTGGCGCCGCGCGCGACCTGCTCGCCGGCAAGGGCCGGGGGCAGCTCGCTCGCAGCCGCTGCCGCCCCGAAGATCGTCACCGTGGGCAGCAATGGCGCGGCTTGCATGCCAGGGACAGCCTGCGCCTTGCGCAATGTGAATCCGCCTCCCGGCAGTTCCACCGCTTCCAGCCCGCTGCCCGCCAACAGCGCCCTCAGCCCATCCGGCACCGTATAGCTGCCATTCAATCCCGGGCTTTGGGCGGTGCCGAGCAGCGCGGCATCATAGGAAAGATCAATGCCGCCGGCACTGGCGAAACGATTGAGGACCGCGTAGAGCGGGCCAGGCGCGATGGCGAACATCCGCGCCTGGCCTGCGCTCGCCATCTGGCTCCCCCTCGGGCTCGCCTGGGCGAGCACCGGATCCGGCGCCACGCCCAAGCCCAGGGCAAGACAAGCGAAGGCGCTGCCAAGCGCGCGGCGTCGTGTGGTCAATGCTTAGAAGTCCACGCTCATGGAAGCCATGAAGGTCCGCGGCGCACCCAGCGAGATCGTGCCGTACGATGCCACCCCGGACCAGTACTTCCGGTTGAACGCATTGAACAAACCCGCCCGGAATGTCGTGGACTTGCCGTACACCGACGTCTTGTAGCGCGCGCCGAGATCGACCGTTGTCCACGACGGCACCTGCTGCGTGTTCGCCTGGTTGACGTACTCGCGGCCCGTGTAGTAGACCGCGCTGGTCAGCGTCAGGCCCGGGACCCACGGCAGGTCCCACTCGCCGCCAAGGTTGGCCATGACGGTAGGCACGCCCACCGGGCGGTTGCCACGCGTGGCCGCGCTGTTGGTCTTGGTCAGCTCGCCGTCAAGCAGGGTCAGCCCACCTAGCAGGCGCACGCCCTTGTAGGCCTGGCCCGACACGGTCAGCTCCAGCCCCTGGTTGCGCTGCTCGCTGTCGATGGCGTAGACCGTCCCGAACAGCTGGCCGCTGGGCTTGGTCATGCGGAAAGCGGCCAGGGTCGCCATCACCTTGCCCGACTCGAGCTTGACGCCCACCTCCTGCTGCTTGGTCTTGTACGGCGCAAAGACCTGCCCCGCATTCGACGCGGTGGCCGGCGCGATGTCCCCCTTGCTGAGCCCTTCCACGTAGTTGGCATAGAGCGACACGTTGTGCCACGGCTTGAAGACGATGCCCGCCAGCGGCGTGACGGCGCTTTCGTCGTACGAAGCGGTCTTCGCGCCGGTGGCAGCGTAGTTGCTCGACTTGACCTGCTGGTAGCGCAGGCCAAGGGTGAACTGCAAGCGGTCGTCCAGCACGCTCAAGGTGTCGGCGAGCGACAGGCCCGACAGCGTGGAGTCGGACACCTTCGGCACGCTTTGCGGCGCGGCGATGTTCTGCTGCGGCCGGTCGGTGGGGGCATAGATATTGGACGTGACAGGCGTGCCGGACACGTTCGCACTGGCGAAACGGTCCATGTACAGGTTCGCCTGCAGCGCCAGCGCGTGCTTGACCGGGCCGGTCTCGAACTTGCTCCTGACGCCGGTATCGAAGCTCGATCGGTTGACCTGGAACTTCCAGTTCTGCACGGCCGACGAGGTGGCGCCGGCCGAATTCAGGATGGTTGGTGTCTGGTCGGACAAGCGAGCCACGTCGGAGCGGGTACCGCCGGCATCGGCAAATACCGTCACATTGTCGGTGAGGTCGTATTCCGCGTGCAGCAGCGTCGAGACATCGTTGGACTTCCACCAGCCCCAGGGCTGGCTGACATTGCGCCGGCCGTCCGGCGCCGACGGCACCTGCACCCCACTTGCGACCAGGAACGGCCGCGTGGGCGCATCCACCCACTGGTATTGCTCGATCAGGTCGAGCGACGCCCGCAGGCGCTCGCCGCGGTAGTCGAGCGACAGCGCGGCCACCTCGGCGCGCGACTTCTGGTTGTCGAGCGCCGTCGGCCCCTGCCGATGCAGGCCGTTGAAACGAATGCCCCACTCCCGGTCTTCACCGAAACGGCGGCTCAGGTCGACAGCGCCGCCCACCTGCGCGTCGGACGCATAGTCGAGCGTGAAACGCGTCAGGTCCGTCGCCAGCGCGCGCTTGGGCACGACATTGACCACGCCGCCGACGCCGCTGTTCGGCGACATGCCGTACAGCAAGGCGGCTGGCCCCTTCAACACTTCGACCCGCTCCAGGTATTCGGTAAACAGATGGTAGTTAGGCGACACGCCGTACACGCCGTCAAACGCGATCTCTGACAGGTTGCCCTCGTTGATCGGGAAGCCGCGAATATAGAAGGAATCGGTCACGCCGCCGACCTGGCCGGTGAAGCGCGTGGACGGATCGCTGTTCAGGACTTCGGCCAGCGTGGTGGCCTGCTGGTCCTCCAGGCGCTGCGCGGTGTAGTTGGTGACGGCAAACGGTGTGTCCATGACGCCCTTGTTGCCCAGCAGCCCCAGGCGGCCGCCGCGCGCCACCTGGCCCCCCGCGTAGGGCTGCGGCAGCTCGCCCGGCGCCTCGGCGCCGGCGGTGACCGTCACCGCCGGCAGCGTCGGCGCGGCGTCCGCCGCGGCTGGCTGCGATTGCGCGTTCACGGCAAGCGGCGCCACGGTTGCGCCCATGGCAAGGCAGACCATGGCTTGGTGCAAGGCGAGCGCGAACGGCTTGGGTCGGGGTGGGCGCGCAGCGGCGATGGCAGTGGCATAACGGGTGACAGACATGATTCCTTTCTCCGGCAGCGTTCAATTTGAGTTCCTACGCTGTAGGCCGGCCGAGAATCGAAATCCCCTCAATCTTTTTCAAGTTTCTTTCCGGGCGTGGCTGGCATGGGGTCAACTTCCTCCGGCCGGACCCACCGAGACCCAGAAGCGCGTGCGATAGACGACGGTGATGGGCTGCGCCTGCATCAGGAAACGCAGCACCCGATCCGTGTCGCGCACGTGATAGGCGCCGGAGATACGCAAATCCGCCACGCGCGGATCACAGGCGATGTGGCCGGTGCGGTAGCGCGACAGCTCGGCCAGCACGTCCGCCAGCCGCATGTCCTTGCCCGCGATGACGCCGTCGGCCCAGCCGTGGGCCTCGAACGGCAGCGGCGGCGCCGGCATGCTGCTGCCCTTGGCGAGCCACCAGGTCGTTCCCGCACGGGCCACATCGCTAGCCCCGCCCGCCGCCGGATGCAACTCGACCGCGCCCTCCTGCACGCTGACGCGCGCGCGTTCGTCCTCGATCCGCACCACAAAGCGCGTGCCCAGCGCACGCAGGCTGCCGAACGGCGTCTGCACCCAGAACGGGCGCACCGTGCCACTGCTGGCAGCAAAGCCATCGTCATGGCCCGTGGTCACCAGGATCTCCCCGCGCCGCAGCGTGACCACGCGGCGCTCATTGCCAAGACCGGTACTGATGGCGCTATCGGTGTTGAGCACAATGGTGCTGCCATCCATCAGGCGCACGGTGCGCTGCTCGCCGGTGGCCGTGCTCGCGTCGGCTACCAGGCGCTGCCATGGCGCCAGATCGCGCACGCTCGCCGCCGTGACCACCGAGATGCCGGCCAGCGCCAGCACCTTGAGCACCTGCCTGCGCTTGAGCCCGCCCGCGCCGCGCCGGGCGTCGGCAGCCTGCAGGGTACGCAGCGCCAGCGCCGGCGGCATGGCGGAGAAATCTTCGCGCAGTGCCTGCACGCGCTGCCAGGCAAGCGCATGCAGCGGGTTGGCGTCGCGCCATTGGGCGAATGCCTTGCGCGTGCTGGCGCTGGCCTCGCCGAAGTCGAGCTTGACCGTCCAGCTGATGGCCTGGTCGACGATGCGCGCAGGAATCGGGGTTTCCGGCCCCGGCGTAGCCGTTGGGTCGCAGAGCGCGGAATCACTCACGGGCATCAACCACCGAAGCGCAAGCTGTAGCAATGGCGCAGCGCCGCCGCGACATAGCGCTCGGCGGTAGCCAGCGACACGCCGAGGCGCTCCGCGATCTGCCGGCAGGTAAGGCCTTCGAGCTGGGCCCACAGGAATGCCTTGCGCACCTGCGGCTTCAGCGCATCCAGGATGCGGTCGATGGCGATCAGGGTTTCCAGGAAGAGCAGACGGCTCTCGGGCGACGGTGCCTGCGGCGCGGGCAGCTGCGCCAATGTCTCCAGCCAGGCCAGCTCAAGCTCCCGGCGGCGCCAGTGCTCGATGACCAGGCCGCGCGCGATGGTGCTCAGGTAGGTGCGCGGCTCCCGGATATCGCACGGCTCGCGGTGGAGCAAGCGGAGAAACACATCCTGCGCCAGGTCGGCGGCGTCAAACGCGTTGCCGAGCTGGCGCCGCAACCATCCCTGCAGCCAGCGATGGTGATCGCTGTAGAGGGCATGGACATGCTGCTGTAACGCGGATTCGGCGGCGGCCATCGCTTCCCTTGCTAGTAGTGAAGTGTCTGGCACGGCCAAACTTAAATGAGAATGGTTCGCATTATATGGTACGAAAAATGATTAGTGCAACCAACAGCACGCCCAACCACGCATGCTGCGGCGCACCATCTGGCGTAGAATCAACGCGATGGCTCGGCAAAGCCATCTAGTCCCGACATCCGAGCTCCTTTTTGTGCTCAAGGTGTCTTTATCTGCTTACGCCAGCCTGCAGGTGCTGCTACCCGACGCCACTTGACCTGCCCATGGATTTCCTTTTTTCGCTAGACCCGCTGCGCCGCCTGATCACCAGTTCCATGCTGGTGGCGGCCACGGTGCCCAACCCCCAGGCCGTCCCAGAAGAATTCCCACAGCGGACCGTTCACCTAGTGATCCCTTTCACGGCGGGCGGCACCACCGACATCATTGCCCGCGTGATTGCCGACAAGCTGAACACGCGCCTGGGCCAACCGGTGGTGGTCGACAACCGGCCGGGCGCCGCCACGATGATCGCCGCCGAGCAGGTCGCCAAGGCGCCCGCCGACGGATACACGCTGCTCCTCGCCAGTTCCACCACGTTCAGCATGCTTCCTGCGCTGCGCACCGGCCTGCCCATCCCGGCGCAAGGCGCCTGGGCGCCGATCGGAATCATCGCGGAGGCTCCGGTGATGCTCTCCACCCGTGCGGACTCTGGCATCAAGTCGTTCACGGACATGCTGGCGCGTGCAAGCGCCCATCCGGGCGCCGTCACCTATGGCACCACCGGCCCGGGCACCGCGCAAAACATCGTGGGCGCCATGATCGAGGCCGACTTGCATGCGGACATCACGCCCGTGTCTTATCGCGGCAGCACACAGATCCTCGCCGACGTCATCGGCGGGCAGATCGACCTGAGTCTCGACCCCATCGCCGTTGCCCGGCCTTACCTCGAGTCGGGCAAGTTGCGCCCGCTGGCGATCAGTGCCGGGACGCGCTCCCCGCAGTATCCGGCTGTGCCAACCTTTGCCGAGATCGGCATCGCCATGCCCAGCAATGCTTTCTGGTTCGGGATTGCCGCGCCGCGCGCCACCCCGCAAGCGGTGGTGGAACGGCTGGAAAAGGAGTTGCAGGCGGTGCTTCTGGACCCTTCCGTGGAAGCGGCGTTCCAGCGGCAGTCGATCAGGGTCATGCGCGGCAACGCGGAGGATTTCCGCCGGCGCGTGCAGGGCGAGATAACGCAATATCGTCGGCTCGCAAAGGACGGCAGGGTCAAGCTGGAATAGCAGGAGCCCCGAGTACCTGTTACCGGGTACCGGGGGCTCCCGTGGCGGCTCGCCTTTCCCAAGGCGTGGCAGCCGCCGACGGCCGCCCTGCGAAACAGGGCGGCCAGGCTTGCATCGATTAAGCCTTGATGGCGGCCAGCGCGGCGTTCAGCGTCTTGCTGGGGCGCATCACGATGTCCAGCTTGGCGAAGTCGGGCTTGTAGTAGCCACCGATATCGGCTTCCTTGCCTTGCACGGCCGACAGCTCGCCAACGATGACCTGCTCGTTGTCGGTCAGTTGCTTGGCCAGCGGCGCGAACTGCGCTGCCAGGGCGGCGTCGTCGGTCTGTGCCGCCAGCTCCTGGGCCCAGTACATGGCCAGGTAGAACTGGCTGCCGCGGTTGTCCAGCTGACCGGTCTTGGGCGACGGGTTCTTGTTGTTGTCCAGCAGCTTGCCCGTGGCGGCGTCCAGCGTCTTGGCCAGGATCTTGGCCTTTTCGTTGCTGGTCTTGATGCCGAGTTCTTCCAGCGACACGGCGAGAGCCAGGAATTCACCCAGCGAATCCCAGCGCAGGTGGTTTTCTTCCACCAGCTGCTTGACGTGCTTCGGAGCCGAGCCGCCCGCGCCGGTTTCGTACATGCCGCCGCCGGCCATCAGCGGGACGATCGAGAGCATCTTGGCGCTGGTGCCCAGTTCCATGATCGGGAACAGGTCGGTCAGGTAGTCGCGCAGGATGTTGCCGGTCACCGAGATGGTGTCCAGGCCGCGGATCACGCGCTCCAGCGTGTAACGCATGGCGCGCACTTGCGACATGATCTGGATGTCCAGGCCGGTGGTGTCGTGATCCTTCAGGTAGGTCTCGACCTTCTTGATCATTTCGGCTTCGTGCGGGCGGTACGGGTCCAGCCAGAAAATGGCGGGCATGCCGGAGTTGCGCGCACGCGTGACGGCCAGCTTGACCCAGTCGCGGATCGGCGCGTCCTTGACCTGGCACATACGCCAGATGTCGCCTTCTTCCACGTTCTGCACCAGCAGCACTTCGCCGGTGGCGATGTCGACGATGCGGGCTTCGCCGGCTTCGGGCACTTCAAAGGTCTTGTCGTGCGAGCCGTATTCCTCGGCTTGCTGGGCCATCAGGCCGACGTTGGGCACGGTGCCCATGGTGACCGGGTCGAAGTTGCCGTTGGTCTTGCAGAAGTTGATGATTTCCTGGTAGATGCGGGCAAACGTGCTCTCCGGGATCACGGCCTTGGTGTCCTTCGGACGGCCGTCGGCGCCCCACATCTTGCCGCCGATGCGGATCATGGCCGGCATCGAGGCGTCCACGATCACGTCGTTGGGCGCGTGCAGGTTGGAGATGCCCTTGGCCGAATCCACCATCGCCAGCTCGGGACGGTGCTCGTGGCAAGCGTGCATGTCGCGGATGATTTCTTCGCGCTTGGAGCTCGGCAGGCTTTCCAGCTTGTCGTACAGGTTGACCAGGCCGTTGTTGACGTTCACGCCCAGTTCGTCGAACAGCTTGCTGTGCTTCTCGAAGGCTTCCTTGTAGAAGATCTTCACGGCGTGGCCGAACACGATGGGGTGCGAGACCTTCATCATCGTGGCCTTCACGTGCAGCGACAGCATCACGCCGGTCTTGCGCGCGTCTTCCATCTGCTCTTCGTAGAAGTCGCACAGCGCCTTCTTGCTCATGAACATGCTGTCGATGATCTCGCCGTCCAGCAGCGACACCTTCGGCTTGAGCACGATGGTCTTGCCGCTCTTGGTGACCAGCTCCATCTTGACGTCGCGTGCGCGGTCCAGGGTCATGGACTTTTCGCCGTGATAGAAGTCGCCGTGCTTCATGTGCGCCACGTGGGTGCGCGACGCCATGCTCCACTCACCCATACTGTGCGGGTTCTTGCGGGCGTAGTTCTTGACGGCGGCAGGCGCGCGGCGGTCCGAGTTGCCTTCGCGCAGGACCGGGTTCACGGCGCTGCCCAGGCACTTGGAATAGCGCTGGCGGATGGCCTTCTCGGCATCGGTCTTCGGGTCTTCCGGGAAGTCCGGGACCTTGTAGCCCTTGGCCTGCAGTTCCTTGATCGCGCTGACCAGCTGGTGCACGGAGGCGCTGATGTTGGGCAGCTTGATGATATTGGTGTCGGGCAGCAGGGTCAGTCGGCCCAGCTCGGCCAGGTTGTCGGGCACGCGTTGTGCCTCGGTCAGGAATTCGGGAAATTCGCCCAGGATACGGCCCGCCACCGAGATGTCGCTGGTCGTCACGTTGATGCCGGCCGGGGCGGTGAAGGTGCGGATGATGGGCAAAAAGGCACTGGTCGCCAGCAGCGGAGCTTCGTCGGTCAGCGTGTAGATGATGGTGGGTTGCTGGGTACTCATTGCTTATCTCAGGATCAAGAAATAGGTTGGAGAACGCCACCGGCTGGGTCACAGCCCGGCAGGAATGCCCGAATTTTGCCTGAATTTTCTCCAGGGGGGGTCTGAACCACACGGGGTTTTTGCTTCGCCCACGCAAAACGCAAGTTTTGCGTGGGCGCAAGGGTGCCGGTACGCGGAGTGTGCGCGAGGCGGCGCGGCGCAGCATCTGCCCCTTCGCTACGCCCATCTGGCGGGCCAACGCGCCTAACTGCGCCTAAAGCCGGCTAACGGGCACAAAACGGCACTCCGCTAGTCCCAGAAACAGCGAAAGGCAGCGGCGGCGATCACAGGCACGGTGAGTACCAGCGGAATCGCAAAGTAAGGTACCTCGAGATCTACGCGCCACTTGTAGATAAGCAAGGCGATGCCGGCCGCGAGGGTAACGAGGCCGACCAGCGCCGAGAGAACGTTCAGTACCCGGTCGGACGGGCGCCTGCGCGTCCGTTCCTTGGTGGAAAGCGCTTTCATCCCAGCTCCAATGCAGATCGTGACGGGCCTCATTTCTATTAAAGGCTACTCCGGCGTCATGTGTAAGGGAGAGTCGTGGCTGCTTTGCAGCGCCGCAATGACCGGCTGATGGGCGCCTTAGGGCAAAATACCGCCTTGAGCGGCCCGACCGGGCCCAAAGAACAAGATGCCGACACCCGTCCCGCACCTCCGCGCGCCGCACCATTGCCTTCCGGCAAGCGCTTGGCGCAGTGGCTACGGGGGCGCTGTACGGCATCGCCAGGGGACAGCTCGTCCTTCAACAGAGCACATCTGGAGCCATTGATGACCGACTCGAACATGTCTTTCCTCGGCAGGATTTCGCTTGCCGTGGGCACGTTTTTCAACATCCTGGGCGACCGCGAGCTTGCCGCCGGCGTGCAGCGCCTGCGTGACGGCACGGCCCCCGTCGCTGCTCCTGCCGCCGCTCCAGTGGCCGCCCCGGTGGCCGCGCCCGCGCCACAGGCAGCACCCGCCCCACGCACGCTGAAGGAGGCGAGCCCGGAGGCCGCGCTCCAGCTGCTGGGCCTGCTCCAGCGCGACGCGCGCTTCATCGACTTTGTCGAGGAAGACATCGCCGGCTATTCCGACACGGAAATCGGCGCCGCCGCCCGGCTGGTGCATGACGGCTGCCGCGCCGTGCTGCGCGAGCATTTCACCATCCGGCCCGTGCGCGAGGAAGCCGAAGGCAGCCGCGTGACGGTGCCCGACGGGTTCGACGCCACCGCGATCCGCCTGACCGGCAATGTGGTCGGCAGCGCGCCGTTCAACGGCAACATCAGCCACCGTGGCTGGCGCGTGGCGGAAGTCCGCCTGCCCCGGCTGGCGGAACGCCATGACGCCACCGTGATCGCCCCGGCCGAGGTCGAACTATGAGCGACCCGCGCTACTCGATCGGCATCGACCTGGGCACCACGCATTGCGCCCTCTCCTACGTCGACCTCACCGCCAGTGACGGCGAGAAAACCGCCCAGGGCGTCCTGGGCGTCACGCAGCTCACCGCACCCGGCGCTATCGAAGAACTCGACCTGTTGCCGTCGTTTTTGTACCTGCCGCATCCGAGCGAGCTGGCCCCGGACGACCTGGCCCTGCCGTGGAACGCCGCGCGCGACTTCGCCGTGGGCGAGCTGGCGCGCAGCCGTGGCGCGGCCACGCCGATCCGCCTCGTCTCTAGCGCGAAGAGCTGGCTGTGCCACCCCGGGGTAGACCGTCGCGCGGCGATCCTGCCGAACGACGCGCCGGCGGAAGTGCCGCGCGTGTCGCCGCTCGAGACTTCCATACGCTATCTCTCGCACCTGCGCGAAGCATGGGACCACGCACATCCCGACGCGCCGTTCGGCGAGCAGGAAATCACCGTCACCATTCCCGCCTCGTTCGATCCGGCAGCGCGGGAACTGACGGCAGAGGCTGCGCAAACCGCGGGCTATGCGCACATGACCCTGCTGGAGGAGCCCCAGGCGGCGCTCTATAGCTGGATCCAGAAGAGCGGCGGCCAGTGGCGCAAGCAGGTCAAGGTGGGCGACATCATCCTGGTCGTCGACGTGGGCGGCGGCACCACCGATCTCTCGCTGATCGCCGTGATCGAGCGCGAGGGCAACCTGGAACTGCACCGCATCGCCGTGGGCGAGCACATCCTGCTGGGCGGGGACAACATGGATCTGGCGCTGGCCCACGTGGTGGCGCGCAAGCTCGCGGCCCAGGGCACGCAGGCCGATCCGTGGCAACTGCGCGCGCTCACCTATGCCTGCCGCAGCGCCAAGGAAACCCTGCTCAGCGACCCGACCACGGACGCCGTGCCGCTGGTCGTGCCGAGCCGCGGCTCCAAGCTCATCGGCGGCTCGATCCGCACCGAGCTGACCCGCGCCGAGCTCACCCAGATCATCCTGGAAGGCTTTTTCCCGCAGGTGGATGGCTCGGCGCGCCCGGTGAGCCGGGCACGCGCCGGGCTGACGCAACTCGGCCTGCCCTACGCGCAGGATCCGGCCATCACGCGGCATCTGGCGGCGTTCCTGGGCCGCCAGGTGGCGGCGCTGGCGGAGATAGAAGGCCTGGCCGGCACGCCGGCGCAGGGCGCGACCTTCCTGCATCCCACGGCCGTGCTGTTCAATGGCGGCGTGTTCAAGTCCGCCCTGCTGGTCGAGCGCATCCTGCAGACGCTCAACGGCTGGCTCGCCGCGGAAGGCGCGGCCCCCGCGCGCCTGCTCGAAGGCGCCGACCTGGACCTGGCCGTGGCGCGCGGCGCCGCGTACTACGGCTACGTGCGGCGCGGCAAGGGCGTGCGCATTCGCGGCGGCACCGCGCGTGCCTACTACATTGCAGTGGAATCGGCGATGCCCGCCATCCCAGGCTTCGAGCCTCCCATACAGGCGCTATGCGTGGCGCCCTTCGGCATGGAAGAAGGGACCGAGGCGCCGTTGCCGGAGCAGGAATTCGGGCTCGTGGTCGGCGAACCCGTGCACTTCCGCTTCTTCGGCTCGTCGGTGCGCCGCCAGGACCAGGTAGGCACCCTGCTCGACTTCTGGGGGCCCGAGGACCTGCAGGAGCTGGATGAAATCCAGGCCACCCTGCCACCCGAGGGCCGCACGCCGGGCGAAGTCGTGCCGGTGAAGCTGCACGCCCGCGTCACCGAGGCCGGCACCTTGGAACTGGAAGCCGTCCCGCGCGGCGCGGGCGAGCGCTGGAAGGTCGAGTTCGACGTGCGCGGCAACGCGAATGCCTGAGTGCCATGCATGAAGCGGTATAGCGTCGGCATCGACCTGGGCACGAGCAACACCGTCGTCGCCTATGGCGAGGCAGGGTCGGAGGACATCCGCGTCTTCGACATCGATCAACTGGTGAGCCTGGGCGAGGTCGCCGCGCGCCCGCTGCTGCCGTCCGTGCGGTACCACGCCGCGCCGGGAGAGCTTAACGCGGGCGATCTGCAGTTGCCGTGGCAAGCAGGCGCGCAGGCTGACAGTGCCGATGGCGCCGCGCCGGGCCAGGTCGTGGTGGGCCGCCTCGCGCGCACGCTGGGCGCGCAGGTGCCGGGCAGGCTGGTGGCCAGCGCTAAAAGCTGGCTCTCGCATGCGTCGGTCGACCGTGTTGCGCCGATCCTGCCGTGGGGCGCTGCCGACGAGATCGGCAAGGTCTCGCCGGTAGCCGCCAGCGCCAGCTACCTGGCGCATGTACGCGCGGCATGGAACCACCGTTTTCAGGATGCCCGGCTCGAGGACCAGGACGTGGTGCTAACCGTGCCCGCCTCGTTCGATGAAGGCGCGCGCGCCCTCACGCTGGAAGCCGCGCGGATGGCCGGACTGCCCGCGCTGCGCCTGCTCGAGGAGCCCCAGGCGGCGTTCTACGACTGGGTGTTCCACCATCGCGAAACGCTTGCCGCCGACCTGGCGCAAACGCGGCTGGTGCTGATCTGCGATGTGGGCGGCGGCACCACCGACCTGACCCTGATCAGGGTGGAGGTTCAGGACGGCCAGCCGCAGCTGACCCGGATCGGGGTTGGCAATCACCTGATGCTCGGCGGCGACAACATGGATCTCGCCCTGGCGCATCTGGTCGAGTCGCGCATTGCCACGGCGCACTCGCGCTTGTCGGCGGGCAGCCTTTCCCAGCTTGTCGAGCGCTGCCGCGCCGCCAAGGAGCAACTGCTCAGCGCGCAGGCGCCGGACTCGGTCACGATCACGCTGCTCGGTTCGGGTGCCCGGCTGATCGGCGGCGCGCGCTCCGTCGAAGTCACCCGGCAGGAGATCGAGCAGATCATCGTCGAAGGGTTTTTCCCAGCGGTTGCAGCGAGTGAAAGACCGGGGCGCTCACGGGGCGGCATCGTCGAATTTGGCCTGCCTTATGCAGCGGACCCTGCGATCACCCGGCACGTTGCGGCCTTCCTGGGCCAGCACGCAGCCCAGTCGCGCATAGCGACCGCAAAGGACACAGTAGAGGCGCCGGATGACGCGCCGGATGACGCGCCGCCGATGCCCGACACCTTGCTGCTCAACGGCGGCGTGTTCCGCGCCGAGGCGCTGACGGGACGTTTGTCGGGCACGCTTGGCGCCTGGCGCCAGGCGCCCTTGCATGTGCTGCACAACGACAACCCCGACGTGGCGGTCGCCCGTGGCGCGGTAGCGTTCGCGCTCGCCCGCTCCGGGCATGCACCGCGCATCGGCGGGGGCTCGCCGCGCAGCTACTTCCTCGTCCTGGACAATGACGATGCCGCGCAGGCGCAGCGCGGCATTTGCCTGTTGCCACGCGGGACCGAAGACGGCCAGGAGATCCATCTCAAGGACCGCACCTTTGCCCTGCGCCTCGGGCATCCGGTGCGCTTCCACCTGGTCTCCTCCGTCGCCGACACGCCCTATCAGCCGGGCGAACTGGCCGACCTTGCCAGCGGCGATTTCGTCCGCCTGCCGCCGATTGCCACCGTGGTGCAGCCGCGCGGCGCCAGCGACGCGAGGGAGACGCTGGTGCAGCTCACCACATCGCTCACCGAAGTCGGCACGCTGGAAGTGCACTGCAGCGAGATCGCCGATCCTTCGCAGCGCTGGCTGCTCGAGTTCCAGCTGCGCGCCGATGCGCCCGCGGCAGACACGGCTTCGGACGCGGCGCATCCCGCCCTGGCCCAGGCCGTCGAAAGCATCGACCGCACCTTTGGCGCCCGCTCGCAAGACGTCGGCCCCAAGGAAGTCAAGCGGCTGCGCGCGCAACTGGAGCAACTGCTGGGCGCGCGCGACCAATGGGACAGCGCGCTGCTGCGCGCCCTGTTCGGCACGCTGTGGGAACGCGCGCGCCGGCGTCGCCGAACGGCAGAGCATGAACGCCTCTGGCTCAACCTCGCCGGCTATTGCATGCGCCCGGGGTTCGGCTACCCGCTGGACGAGTGGCGCGCCGGGCAACTCTGGTCGTTGTTCGAGCAAGGCATCCAGTACGTCAACGAGAGCCAGATCTGGTCGGAGTGGTGGACGCTGTGGCGCCGCACCGCCGGCGGCCTGGACGAAAGCGCGCAGCTGCGCTTGCTGGACGACATCGCCTTCTACCTGCAGCCCCCGGGCACGGCGCGCTACAAGCGGCCCGCCGGCCCCGCCAAGGCGGGCTACGCCGACATGGTGCGGCTCGCGGGATCGCTGGAGCGCGTGCCCGTCGAGCGCAAGATCGAAGTCGCCGAGTGGCTGCTCGCCCGGCTCAAGAAACCCTCTGAAAACCTGCAAAGCTGGTGGGCCGTGGGCCGCATCGGCGCGCGCCGGCCCTTCTATGGCAGCGCGCACAGCGTCGTTGCGCCAGAGGTTGCCGCGCAATGGCTGGAAGCGGTTCTTGTGCTCGACTGGAAGAAGGTCGAGCCGGGCGCGTTCGCCGCAGTGCAGATCGCGCGCATGACAGGTGACCGGTCGCGGGACCTGCCGCTGGAGATCCGCATGCGCGTGGTCAGCCGGCTCGAGGCCGCCAACGCGCCACGCAGCTGGATCGATATGGTGCGCGAAACGGTGGAGCTCGATGAGGCCGATGAAGGGCGGGTCTTTGGCGAGTCGCTGCCGGCGGGGTTGACGCTGATCTTGGGGGTGAGTGCAATCGCGGCGGGCCTGCAAATGGCCTAGCCGGCCTCCGCGAATCGTCGCAGCGACTCGAGATCCAGTATCTCGATGGACCCTCGCGTGCGCTGCACCAGCCCCTGCGCCTCGAAATCCCTGAGGATCTGGTTCACCGTTTGCCGGGAGATCGACAGCATCAAGCCGAGTTGCTCTTGCTGCACGTTGATCACCCGCTTGCTCAGGCCATGGCGCTCGCCATAGCCGCCGGCGATGGCCACCAAGCGGCGCGCCAGCCTGACCGGCACGGGCATCAGCACCGATGATTCAATCGCTTCGAATGCCAACCGGAGCTTTTGGGCCATCAGCAGCCCTACCGCTTTCCAGTGCACCGGGTTCTCCTCGAGAAACCGCACCGCATCCTGCTGGCTGATATGCAGCAGCACCACGTCGGTCTCGATCCAGGCATCGTGGGCGCGCGGCAAGGCGTCGAACAAGGCGACCTCGCCGAACCATTGGGGCGTTTCCGCGAACGCCAGCAGTGCCTCCTTGCCATCCGCGGAGGAACTGGTCATGCGGATAGCGCCAGCCACCACGAAGTAGAGGCCGTCCGCCGGGTCTGCGTGCGCGAACAGGCGCTGGCCCGCAGCCAGTGTCCTGACCTTGGCGTGCGCCACGATCCAGCGTTGAAAGTCAGCGGCAAGACCGGCGAACCATGCGCTGGATCGCAGGGCAGCGAGGTGGTCCGCGGGGGTAGATGGCTTTGACACAGTGCCAATCGTAGTCTTATGTCAGGTAGGCGACATTGTAGTCGGCCGTTCCCTGCAAAGATCGCTCATTGCCATCAGGGCGCCTAGTTGAAAACCCTGAAACCCCTGAAAACCTGACATGACCGGCGACTTCGCCATCCCGGCAACAACCCGACAAGAGGAACGAGGCAATGGATATAGCAACCTCCCCCGCTCTCTACAAGCGTGACCTCCCAGCCGCATTCCGTGCGATCCGCAAGCTGCTGGCAAACGGAGACGACACCACGCAAGTGTTTCTCATCATGCGCGCCCTCAACGGGCCGGCTGCGCCAAGGAACTATGCGCGACTCTTGCAGACCACGGCCGGGCGGCGGCTTGCCTATCTTCGCGTGGAGTTGGCGGAGCGCTTCTCCGATCCGGCGTTCATCGCCAGCTTCGCGCCCGGCACGCTCGGCGCCGCCTACCGCGCGTTCCTGGAGCAAACAGGCTACAGCGCCGCCGGACTTGCCACGATTTCAAACCTCAACAGCGAGCCGCTGGTCGAGGATCCCTACGCCTGGTTTGGCAGGCGAACCCGCGACATCCACGACATCTGGCATGTGCTGACCGGCTACAAGGCCAACGAGAACATGGGCGAAGCGGCGCTGGTGGCGTTCAGCTACGCGCAGACCGGCGGCCTCGGCTGGGCATTCATCGCCGTTGCTACCGCCTTGCAGAGCCTGCGCAAGACCGGCAACACCGCGTATTTCCGCGCCGTTGTCGAGGGGTATCGACATGGCCGCAAGGCGAAGTGGCTGATGGCCGAGGACTACGAGACGCTGCTGCATGAACCGCTCGAGGCAGCGCGCGCGCGGCTGGGCATTCTCGAACCCGTGGTGTACCAGGCGGCCAGCAAGGCCGCGCAATGCCAGCCACAGGGCGCGGCTTCGCAGTCGCTCTCTTCCGACTAAGCTCCGGGCGCTGCCCAGGTTGCCATTGCGGGCAATTGGCATGCGCGACCGGGAATGCTATGCTCCCCGTGCGCTGGCTGCCGTCGGCAGCCAGCGTCATTCAACAAACACAAGACTTCATAATCCATGGCTACCAAAGCAAATGCTGTCGTAAAGACCACCGCCAAGCCTGCCGCCAAGAAGGCGGCTCCGGCAAAGAAGGCGGCTCCGGCAAAGAAGGCGGCTCCGGCAAAGAAGGTCGCAGCGGCCGCGCCGGCGGTGAAACCCCTGAAGGACACGTTCAACAAGTCCAGCCTGGTGACCCACCTGGTGGCCCAGACTGAACTGGATGCCAAGACGGTCAAGACCGTGCTGGCCCATCTGGAAAACACCATCCTGAGCGCGGTGCACAAGAAGGGCGCCGGCGAATTCACCCTGCCGGGCCTGTTCAAGGTCGTGGCCACCCAGGTTGCCGCCACCAAGAAGCGCTTCGGCAAGAACCCGTTCACCGGCGAAGACCAGTGGTTCGCTGCCAAGCCGGCGACCGTCAAGGTCAAGGTTCGCCCGATGAAGAAGCTGAAGGACGCCGCGCTGTAAGCTGAGCCGGCAAACAGAATGCAGATAGAACAAAAGGGAGCCCGCGTGGCTCCCTTTTGCATTGCAGCTCAAAATCCGATATCGAGCACACGATATGAAGATCAACCAGCGCTGAAGGGCATCAGGCTCGTCGGTCTCTGGGCGGCGCTGCGGCAGGCGCATGCTTATGCCGCGAGGAACTGGAAGCGGCTGGCGCAGCAGAGCCGACGCGAATCCGCCTGACCACACCATCCTCGCCGGGCCGCTGTCGCGGCCTGCCGGCCGGGTAACAAACCCCGCCACTCAAGTTCCCACCCCGATTGTCGTTATTCACCATAGTCCGCAGGTGCGTTCACAACGAACGGCGCGGCTGACAATAGAGCGAATCCGGGTCCTCTGGGCCAGCATTTCGCCACCGTATTATTTCCATTCAGGTAGAAGAAAATGAAAAATCTTGGAATTGGGGTACGCCTTGGGATTGGCTTTGGCGTAGTGCTGCTGCTGTCAACGCTCATGACCGTGTTCAGCATCCTGGGGCTGCAGGACGTGGCCAGCCGCACGCATGACATGATGCAGCAGCCGCTGGCCAAGGAGCGCGTCGTCAGCGACTGGTATCGCCTGATGCACACGAGCGTGCGCCGCACCACCGCGGTGGCGCGCAGTTCCGACCCAAGCCTGGGTGCCTTCTTTGCCGCTGAAACGAAGGGTTCGGTCGACGCCATCGCGGCGCTGCGCGACAAGATCGAGCCGATGCTTTCCTCCGACGCGGAAAAGGCTGCATTCAAAACGATCCAGACCGTGCGCAAGCCGTATAACGAATCGCGTGACAAGATCACCAAGCTCAAGGAAGCCGGCCAGACCGACGAAGCCAACCAGGTGCTCGAAAGCGAGTTCGTGCCCGCCGGCAACGCCTATCTTGCCGAGATCCAGAAGCTGCTGGATATCCAGCGGGCCAGCATCGACCAGACCGCGCTGGCCATCAACGAGATCTACCTCTCCGTGCGCAATCGGCTGATCGCGCTTGGCGTGCTGGTGCTGGCCATTGGCGTCGCGTTCTCGGTATGGCTGACGGTTGGCATCACCGCGCCGCTGCATCGCGCCGTTGGCTTCGCACGCAAGGTGGCGTCGGGCGACCTGACCAGCCACATCCGCTCGGAGAGCAAGGACGAGACCGGCCAGCTGCTGCGGGCGCTGGGCGACATGAATGGCAACATCCTGCGCATCGTGACCCAGGTGCGCACCGGCACCGAATCCATTGCGTCCGGCACGAGCCAGATCGCCGCAGGCAACACGGACTTGTCCCAACGCACGGAAGAACAAGCGTCGTCGCTGCAAGAAACGGCTTCCAGCATGGAAGAGCTGACCAGCATCGTCCGCCAGAACGCGGACAACGCCAAGCAGGCCAGCTCGCTCGCCGTCAACGCCTCCGAGATCGCGATCAAGGGCGGCGCGGTGGTTGGTCAGGTGGTCGACACCATGCAGGAAATCAACGGCGCATCGCGCAAGGTGGTCGACATCATTGCCGTGATCGAGGGCATCGCCTTCCAGACCAACATCCTCGCGCTCAACGCCGCGGTGGAAGCCGCCCGCGCGGGCGAGCAAGGCCGGGGCTTCGCGGTGGTGGCCGGCGAGGTGCGCAGCCTGGCCCAGCGCAGCGCGACCGCCGCCAAGGAGATCAAGTCGCTGATCGGCGACTCGGTCGAGCGCGTGGAAAAGGGCTCGCAGCTGGTCACCAAGGCCGGCCAGACCATGGACGAGATCGTGGGCGCGGTAAAGCGCGTGACCGACATCATGGGCGAGATCAGCGCTGCCTCGGCCGAGCAGAGCGCCGGCATCGAGCAGGTCAACCAGGCTGTCACCCAGATGGACTCGGTCACGCAGCAGAATGCCGCCCTGGTGGAACAAGCCGCGGCCGCCGCAGGCTCCCTGGAGGAGCAGGCCCAGCGCTTGAAGGAAGCGGTATCCACGTTCCGACTCGTGGCCGCCTGAACCGCCTGACCCCCTATGGCGCGCCGCCGGCCGCTTGCCAGTCACGCAAGCGGAAATGTGGCAAGGGCCGTCGTCTTGTGAAGGACGACGGCATCGTACAGCGCCACCAGCGCGTCTTGAATGGAAGCGGCAATGCCCGGCGTCGAGACCAGGCCATCTTCATCAAGCCCGGCGCCCAGCAATGGCACTGTGATGGACGCCGGCTCGACAATGACGGCGGCCATCGTTTTCAAGGTCTCGCGCAGGGCCGCATCGGCATGGTGCGCGCGCGGCGATGCATTGAGTACGGCGACAGGCTTGAAGGCGAACGGCTCAAACCCCACCAGCCAGTCCAGCGCGTTCTTGATCGTTCCGGTAACGCCGTGCGCGTACTCGGGGCTCGCGATCAGCAGCGCATCCGCTTGCGCCACCTCGGTGAACAAGCGTGTGACGCTGGCAGGCGGACAAGCCTCGTCGTCCGGATTGAACAGCGGCAACGCCCCGAGGCCGTCAAACACGGCGACCGACACTTCCGGTGGCGCCAGTCTCGCGGCCGCGCGCAGCAGCGCGGAATTGATGGATACAGCCCGCAGGCTGCCGGATAGCGCAAGTACTTTCATCATTCCCGGTTTGCACCGCATGGGTGGTGTCTAAGCCAGCGCGCATTCTATAGCGAATGCCCGTGGCTGCCCGCAGTCCATTGCGAAACCCCCGATTGCACCAAACTGCCCTGCCCCCTACACTCCTCTGCCAGAGCCCGCGCCGTCACCCACCCGGGCCCGTTCCGGGATCAGAGCGCACTCAACCAGGAGACCATCGATGACCTTTGCCCCCTTGCTGCGTGCCATCGCGGCTTGCAGCGTGCTTGCCGTGGCGCCTTCGCTCGCCCACGCCGCCGATCCCGTCAAGATCGGGCTGATCGCGCCCTTCTCGGGCAGTTTTGCCGACTATGGCAAGCAGATGGAAGGCGGCATCAAGGCGTTCCAGAAGCTCAATGGCGATACCGTGGCGGGCCGCAAGGTGCAGATCATCAGCAAGGACACCACGGGCCCGGCCCCGGACGTGGCCAAGCGGCTGGCACAGGAGTTGGTGGTGCGCGACAAGGTCGACGTGCTGGCCGGTTTCGGCCTCACGCCCGAGGCCCTTGCGGTGGCGCCGATTGCCGAGCAGGCCAAGAAGCCGATGGTGATCTTCAACGCGGCGTCGTCCTCGATCACCACCAAATCCGGGTATATCGCGCGGGTCTCGATGACCTTGCCGCAGATCTCGGCGCCGATGGCGACCTGGGCCATCAAGAACAAGGTGCGCAAGGTAGTGACGCTGGTGGCGGACTACGCGCCGGGGATCGATGCGGAGACCGCATTCAAGACCAATTTCATCGGCGGCGGCGGACAGGTAATCGAGTCGATCCGGGTGCCGCTGCGCAATCCGGAATTCGCGCCGTTCATCCAGCGCATCAAGGACGCCAAGCCGGAGGCGGTGTTCCTGTTCCTGCCCGCCGGCGAGCAGGGCGTGGCGTTCATGAAGGGCTTTCGCGAGCGCGGCCTGGCCGAGGCCGGCATCCGCGTGATCGCCACCGGCGACCTGACCGACGACCACGTGCTGCCGGCCATGGGCGACGCCACGCTGGGCGTGATCACGTCGTTCCATTACTCGATGGCGCACGATTCGCCCGAGAACAAGGCCTTCCTGAAAGCCTTTGCCGAAGCGAACCCCGGCGCTGGCCGGCCCAACTTCATGGCCGTGGCCGCCTATGACGGCATGCGCGCGATCTACGACGCGCTGAAGAAGACCGGCGGCGCCACCGACGGCGACAAGTTCGTCGCGGCGCTCAAGGGCATGAAGATCGCCAGCCCGCGCGGCCCGATCATGATCGACCCGGAAACACGCGACGTGGTCCAGACCGTCTACATCCGGCGCGTGGAAAAGGTTGGCGGCGAACTCTACAACGTGGAGTTCGACAAGTTCGACAACGTCAAGGATCCGGGGAAGTAGGCCAGGCGGCGCGATGCGGCGCGTCTGCGTGCATCGCGCCTTCGCGCTGCCGGATTCGCGACGGCGATGGCACCACGCGGGCGGGCGGTCTTTGCGCCTCGCGAGACATGCCCGCCTCGCCATCCGGCTGCGCCGCGGCGCCCTGCGCATCCCGGCCGCGCAGGTCGTAGCACATCCACATCGCGCGCTGCGGCACTTCGTTGAAATTGCTGTCGCTGGCGGCCAGCACCCGCGCCCATACCTCGGGCGTGGCGCTGCGCCAGACGCCGCACAGCAGGCGCCGGAAACGCGGGTCGCGCGCAGCCTCGTGCTCGATGCGGTCGATGAAGGCCGGGCCGTGGTATTCGATCAGGTCTTCGAGTTCGCCGGCAGCGAGCGCGCCAAGAACGCGGGGACTATCGGTGCGGGCCAGGACCTCCAGCACCAGCCGCCATAACCCTTCGGGGTCGTTGACGCCGAGCCAGTCGCAGGCCTGCCAGACCCAGAACGAGCGAACCTCGTGCCGGCCGATGGCCGGATCATAGCGGCTGTAACGCTGGATATAGGCGTTGACGAGCCGTTTTTGCTCATGGGCTTCCATAGTTCCCCGATACTACCCGCCTGCAAAAAATGGGCACGGCCGATGGCCGAAGGCAGTGTTGCCACAAACGACCGCCAACGTTCGCGCGCCATCGCCTGCCCCCGTTTGACCATACCGGGGCCGGGCTCACGCAACCGTCAGCAACCTGTCCAACCTGCCCTTGTCCGCCAGCAGCTCGGTGCTGCTCGACTCAAACACCACCCTGCCGCGGTCGAGCACCATCGCGCGCCGGGTCATGCCAAGCGCCAGGCGAGCGTGCTGCTCCACCACGATCACAGCCATGCCGCCTTCCTCGATCAAACAGCGGATCACATGCTGCAATTCCTGAACAATGATAGGCGCCAATCCTTCCATCGGTTCGTCAAGTAATAGCAGGACCGGGTTTACCATGAGCGCCCGGGCAATCGCCAGCATCTGCTGTTCGCCGCCGGACAACTGGTTGCCCAGGTTGCCGCGCCGTTCCTGCAGCCGGGGAAATACTT
Source organism: Cupriavidus sp. 8B (assembly GCF_054589115.1). NCBI lineage: Bacteria > Pseudomonadati > Pseudomonadota > Betaproteobacteria > Burkholderiales > Burkholderiaceae > Cupriavidus > Cupriavidus sp. 8B. The sequence continues at coordinate 111,943 of NZ_BAAILO010000026.1, forward strand.
CATAGACCCGCGCGACGTTCCAAACGCCCGGACGCGCCACCGCCGTCAGGTGCTCCTCCACGGTCAGGGACGGGAACACGTAGCGCTCCTGCGGCACCCATCCCAGGCCGGCGGCGGCGCGCTGGTGCGCCGCCAACCGCGCCAGGTCGCGCCCTTGCCAGGACAGGCTGCCGCGCCGCAGCCGGGTCAGGCCCATCAGCGTCAGCAGCAGCGTGCTCTTGCCCACCCCGTTGCGGCCCAGCAAGGCCAGGCTCTCGCCGGCGTCCAGCGTCAGGTCGATGCCGTCCAGCACCACGGCGTCGCCATAGCCCGCGCTCAGCCCCTGCACCCGCAGCAGTTCAGTCATGCGTGGCCTCCCCCAGGTACACCTCCCTGACGCGGGGATCGGCGCCGACCTCCGCCGGCGTGCCCTCGGTCAGCACGCGGCCCCCCACCAGCACCGTGATGCGCTCGGCAAAGCGGAATACCAGGTCCATGTCATGCTCGATAAACAGGATGGTGATGTCGCGCGGCAAGCCGGCGATCACGCCGAACAGCTCAGCGCTCTCCCCGGCCGGGATGCCGGCCGCGGGCTCGTCCAGCAGCAGGATGGCGGGCCGGGTGGCCAGCGCCAGCGCGATTTCCAGCAAACGCTGCTTGCCGTATGGCAGGCTGCGCGTCTCGGTATCGGCATCGGCGTCCAGCCGCAGGCTGGCCAGCACCGCCATGGCCTCGTCGGCCAGAGCCTGCTGCGAGGCCACGGTGCGATGCCAGATCCGGGTGGCGCCGCTGCGCTCGGCCACCGCGAGCACCACGGATTCCAGCACCGTCAGGCCAGGGAACAAGGTGTTGATCTGGAAGGTTCGGGTCATGCCGCGCCGCACCCGCGCGTGCTGAGGCAGTTGCGTGATGTCCTCGTCGCCGAGCCAGATGCTGCCGCTTGTGGCCGGCAAGGCGCCGGTAAGCAGGTTGATGAAGGTGGTCTTGCCAGCGCCGTTTGGCCCGATCAGCGCATGGCGGGCGCCCGGCGGGAACTGCAGGGAGATATCGCTATTGGCGGCAAACCCGCCCCAGGACTTGGACAGCCCCTCGGTACGCAGCAACCTGGTCATGGCCGGTCTCCTCCCGGCTTGCGGCGCATGCCGCGGCGCAGCGCATCCAGCGCGCCCATCAGCCCGCCGCGCGCGAACAGCACGATCACCACCAGCAGCAGGCCAATCCAGAACTGCCAGTACACCGGATTGATGCCCGCCAGCACATCCTGCGCGATCATGAACACGGCCGCCCCGAGCAATGCGCCATACAGCCGGCCCGCGCCACCCAGCACCAGCATCACCAGCAGCTCCGCCGATCGCGGAAAGCCCAGCACGTCCATGCCGACGAACTGCGTCGTCTGCGCCAGCAGCCCGCCGGCCACGCCGGCCAGCGCCGCCGCCACGGCAAACACCGCGCCCAGGCGGCGCGGCACGTTTACGCCCAGCGCCGGCATGCGGCGCGCGCCCTCGCGCATGCCGCGCAGCGACAGCCCGAAGGGCGAAGCCACCAGCCTGCGCACCAGCACGAACAACAGGAACGTGACCACCAGGCTGTAAAGGTAGGCGGTCTTGCCGAACAGGTCGAACTCGAACAGCCCGAGCAACGGCGCCATCGCGACGCCCGACAGGCCATCCACGCCACCGGTCAGGAAGGCCGCCTTGTTGGCCGCCTCGAACAGCATCAGCCCGATGCCCAGGGTGACCATGAGCCGGGTCAGGTCGCCGCCGCGCACCACCAGGAAGCTCGCCAGCCAGCCCGCCAGGCCGGCCACCGCGCCGGCCGCAAGCAGGCCCGAGACCGGCTCGCCCCAGCCATGCGCGGCCAGCAGCCCGGCCGTGTAGGCGCCGAGGCCGAAGAAGGCCGCATGCCCCAGCGAGACGATCCCGGCGTAGCCCAGCAGCAAGTCCAAAGACAGCGCGAAGAGCCCGGTGATCAGCACCTGGCTGCCGAGGATCAGGTAGCCGGGCAACAGGAAGAACACCGCCACCGGCACCAGCCAGAACACGATCTCGCCAGCGCGCCAGCGCCCGTCGGGCAGACGGGCGCGCCGCACGCTCGGGCGATTCGGTACCTCGTCAACGGCGCTCATGCCCGCCTCCCGTAGAGACCGGCCGGGAACAGCACCAGCAACACCACCATCAGCGCGTAGATGACAAAGGCGCCTACCGCCGGCACGTAATACTTGCCGGCCACATCGGCCACGCCCAGCAGCAGCGCCGCCACCAGCGGCCCGCGGATGGTGCCCGCGCCGCCCACCGCCACCACCAGCAGGAAATACACCATGTACTTGAGCGGAAACGACGGATCGAGCCCCAGCACGTCGATGCCCAGCCCGCCGCCCAGCCCGGCCAGCCCGGACCCAAGCGCGAAGGCCAGGCTGAATACCCGCTCCACATTGATGCCCAGGCCGCGCGCCGCCTGCTGGTTATCCACCGCCGCGCGCACCTGCGCGCCAAAGCGCGTGCGCGCCACCAGCCAGCCCAGCGCCGCGGTGATGACCACCACCACGCCGATCAGGAACAGGCGATAGGCCCCAAGGTCCAGGCCCGCCACCCGCACCTGGCCCAGCAGGAAGGCGGGGAGCGCCACCGGCTGCTGTCCCGGCCCGAACACGTAGGTGGCCCCCGCGATCGCCATGAAGGTCAGCCCGATCGAGAACAGCACCTGGTCGAGATGGCTGGCGCGGTACAGGCGCCGGTACAGGGTGCGCTCCAGCACCCAGCCCACGGCAGCCGCGAGCGCGAAGGCCAGCGGCAGCGTCGCCAGGAAGGGCACGCCGGCCCGGCTCATCAGCACCACCGCCACGTAGCCGCCGAACATGGCGAACGCGCCGTGGGCCAGGTTGACGAAATTCATCAGGCCCATGGTCACCGACAGCCCTACGCTGATCAGGAACAGCAAGCAGCCATAGGCCAGCCCGTCGAACAGCACGCCGAGGAAACTGGCGATCATCGCCGGCCCTCCCCCGGCCACGATGGCGGGCAACCAACCTTTGTCATGACGTCTCCTGTGGTCCGGTCGAGGCGGGCACTCACGCGCCCTCGAAGGTGGCGAATGGCAGCCCGACATAGTTCTCCGCGAGGGTCGCTGCGGCGGCGGGCGAAGCGGTAACGTATTCAAGCTCGGCTTGCTGCAGCCGCGCCATGAACGGGGTCTGGTCGGGAAAACGATGCAGCAACGAGGTCATCCACCAGGAGAAATGCTCGGCGCGCCAGACCCGCCGCAGGCAAGTGGCGGAGTATGCAGCAAGCAGGTCGTCGCGGCGCTCACCATAGTGGGCGGCCAGTGCCCGCCCCAGCGTGCGCACGTCGGCCACGGCCAGGTTCATGCCCTTGGCGCCGGTGGGCGGCACGATATGGGCGGCGTCCCCGGCCAGGAACAACCGGCCATATTGCATGGGTTCCACCACGTGGCTGCGCATCGGCGTCACGCCCTTTTGCAGCACCGGGCCCTCGTTGAGCCGCCAGCCGTCGCCCGTCTCCAGGCGAGCGTGCAGTTCCTGCCAGATCCGCGCGTCGGGCCACTGGGCGAGATCCTCGTCGGGGCGGCATTGCAGGTAGAGCCGCGTGATCTGCGGCGAGCGCATCGAGAACAGCGCGAAGCCGCGCGCATGGCTGGCGTAGATCAGTTCCTGCGCGGCGGGCGCGGCCTCGGCCAGGATGCCCAGCCACGCAAACGGATAGGTCCGCTCAAACACCTGCAGCGCAGCCGGCGGAATCGCCCCGCGCGAGACGCCATGAAAACCATCGCAGCCTGCGATGAAGTCGCAATGCAGCGTGTGGCGCCTGGCGCCGTGCGCAAACGTGACGCTGGGCTTGCCGCCGTCGATGCCATGCAAGGCCACGCCGCCGACCTCGAACAAGATGGGCGCGCCATCCGCCAGGCGCGCGGCGATCAGGTCCTTGACCACTTCGTGCTGGCCGTACACGGTAATGGCGCGGCCGCCGGTTGGGCCGGACAGATCGATGTGGTGGCGGACCCCGTCGTACAGCAGGTCGATGCCATGGTGGCGCAGGCCCTGGCGCTGCAGGCGCTCGCCCACGCCGGATGCCACCAGCAGGTCGACCGTCCCCTGCTCCAGCACGCCAGCCCGGATGCGTCCTTCCACGTGCTGGCGGCTGCAGTCCTCGATGACCACGGCATCGACGCCGGCGCGGTGCAGCAGATGGCCCAGCAGCAAGCCTGCCGGCCCGGCGCCGATGATCGCGACCTGGGTGCGCATCCTGGTCTCCCGCCTCCCGTTTTCGTTGCCCGCCTGGCCGCCCGGATGGGCCGTGGCGGCAGCGCCCGGCCTCTGATGCTGGGCATTGTCAGACGCGCCACTTCATTTTGCAATCGGGGGTTCTTGCGATACGGCGCGTACGGCTGCCGGGACTGCGGCAACGCTCAGGGCGGGAGGATCGCCACGTACGCCAGGCCCCGCCAACCCGGCGGCCACCAGCAGCGTGCCGTTACGCGTGGGCGTGAAGGCGGGCACCATGACCGGCTCCGCTGGCACCGTCGCGCCGGCGCTGGCCTTGCGCGGCAGGGCGGGGAACCGCCGCGTGCTTGCCCAGGCGGCCGCCCAGCGCCCAGTACACGTGCACGCCAGCTAGCAGCAGATAGATGCAGGTAACCGCAAGTGCGACCATGGCGGCAGGATTCCTATCTGTGATCTGTGAGAAGATGACCCGGTTCGGGTCCACCAGCTTAAGCCAGCCACGCGGCGCCCTGCCGGGCAGTGACGAAATGCCGCACCGCTTGCCGCGGCTTGGGCAGCGAGGATCCGAGCCCTTCCGCAAGGAGATCGCCATGTCATCTGACCGACGCCGCTTCCTTGGCGGCAGCGCATGCCTCGCCGCCGCACTCGGCATGGCCTGCGGCGCCTTGCCCGCCGGCGCGCTCGCGGCGCTGGCCGCACCTGGCCCGTTGCGCCGCCCGCTGCCCGGCGGCCACGAAACCCTGCCGGTGATCGGCATGGGCACGGCCAACACCTTCAACGTAGGAACCGAGCGCGCCGAACGCGCCCCGCTGGCCGAGGTCCTGGCCCTGCTGCTGCAAACCCCCGGCTCGGTGATCGACACCGCGCCCAGCTACGGCAGCGCGCAAAGCGTCACCGGCGACCTGCTGAAAGACGCCAATGCCCGCGGCAAGGTCTTCCTGGCCACCAAGATCTCCACCTCCGCCGGCAGTTCGGCGCAGGCGCAATGGGCACAGTCGCTGCGCGACCTGCATAGCGATACCGTGGATCTGCTACAGGTCCACAACCTGATCGACTGGCGCGACAACCTGCGCTTTGCGCGCCAGTTGAAGGATCAGGGCAAGACGCGCTATGTCGGCATCACCCACTATCGCGAGGACGCGCACGAAGCGTTGGCGCAGATCGTGCGCAGCGAACGCCTGGATTTTGTGCAACTGAACTACTCCCTGGCCGAGCGCAATGCCGAGCGCACGCTGCTGCCGCTGTGCCAGGAGCGCGGCGTCGCCGTGCTGGTCAATCGCCCGTTCCAGGACGGACGCCTGTTCCGCGCCTTCAAGGACCGGCCGCTGCCGCCCTGGGCCGGCGAGATCGACAGTGCGTCATGGGCCCAGATCTTCCTGAAATTCATCGTCAGCCACCCCGCGGTGACGGCGGCGATCCCCGCCACCTCCAAGCCCCGCAACATGCAGGACAATCTCGGCGCGGGCCTTGGCCGCATGCCCGATGCCCGCCAGCGCGAGCGCATTGCCGCGCTGCTGGCTGCCTGAGCCCATCATGGCAAACCCCACGAACCCCACGAACACCACGCAGGCCACCCGGCACGGGCTTGGCATCCAGCCCGGCGAAGGCGGCGCCGTCGTGGCCGGGTTCCTGTTCTTCTTCTGCCTGTTCGCCAGCTACTTCATGCTGCGCCCGGTGCGGGAAACCATGGGCATTGCCGGCGGCGTGCAAAACCTGCAATGGCTGTTTACCGCCACCTTCGTGGTCATGCTGGTGGCCATCCCGTTCTATGGCTTGTGCAGCGCGCGGCTGCCCCGCCGGCGTTTCGTGCCCTGGGTCTATGCGTTCTTTATCGCCAACCTGCTGGGTTTTGCGGTGGCCACGCGTGGCGCGCCGGACAGCATCTGGCTGGCGCGGGTGTTCTACGTCTGGCTGTCGGTCTTCAACCTGTTCGTGGTGTCGGTGGCGTGGAGCCTGATGGCGGATGTGTTCCGTCCCGGCCAGGCGCGCCGGGTGTTCGGCCTGCTGGCCGCCGGGGCCAGCGCGGGCGGCCTGGCCGGCCCGCTGCTAGGGGGCTGGCTGGTGACGCGCATCGGCCTGACCGGGCTGATGGTGCTGTCGGCCGCGCTGCTGGCGGCCACGCTGCCCGGCGTGGGCTACTTGTTTGGCTGGCGCAAGCGCGCCGGCGCGGGCGTGCCGGTGGCGGACGATCCGGTGCCGGTGCAGGACCCGGCCCACCCCATCGGGGGCGGGCTCTGGGCGGGGCTTACGCTGGTGGCGCGGTCGCGCTACCTGCTTGGCATCAGCCTGTTCGTGATCCTGCTGGCCACGGCCAGCACCTTTCTCTACTTCGAGCAGGCCAGGCTGGTAGCGCAGACCTTCCCCAGCCGCACGCAGCAGACCCAGGTGTTCAGCGCCATCGACGCCATCGTGCAGGCGCTGACCATCCTGGTGCAGGTGTTCCTGTCGGGGCGCATCGCCCGGCGCTATGGCGTGACCTCCCTGCTCACGGCGGTGCCGCTGGCGGTGGCGGCGGGCTTCCTGGTGCTGGCGCTGTGGCCGGCATTCGGCGTGCTGGCCGGCGTGATGATCCTGCGCCGCGTTGGGGAATACGCCTTGCTGCGCCCAGGGCGGGAGATGTTGTTTACCGTGGTGGATGCCGAGACCAAGTACAAGGCCAAGAATGTGATTGACACCGCGGTCTATCGCGCCGGCGATGCCGTCAGTGCCTGGATCAAGACCGCCATCGATGGGCTTTCCGGCCACCCGGCCGTGGTGGCGCTCACCGGCGCCGTGCTGGCGCTGGGATGGGCCTGGCTGGGATGGTGGCTTGGCCGGCAGCATGAAGGCCAGGCCGGGACCGCGCCGTCGGTGTCCCGCGCTGGCATGGCGCCGGTGCCGCGCGATCGCAGCGGCGCCTGAGCCGGCTTGTTGCTGCAGCGGCGACAAACACGATACGCGAATCAGGCTTTGTCCTACACTGCATCCGCCGTCGCAGTGCGGATAATTGTGACTGTTGTGACGGATTATTTTTTGAGGAGTCTCGATGAAACCCGGAATAACAAGCCTCAAGGCAGCCGCGCTGGCTGCCGCCCTTGCCCTTGGCGGCATCGCCCACGCCCAGCTTGCGCCGCCCCAGCCGCAGCAGCCACAGGGCGAGCGGGCCACGAGAACGCCCATGCCGGCCCAGCCGGCGCGGCACAAGAAGCATAAGCACAAGCACCATCACAAGAAGGCGCCGCCCCAGGCCGCCCCGGGCGCCGACGCTGCGCCGCCTCCTCCGGCCCCGCAATCGCCCCCACCGCCGCCGCGCCCCGCCCCCTGACCGGCGTGCTCACGGTGACATTGGCGTTACATCTGCTAACCGCGCCAATATATTCCGCAGACGCCTGACCCCTAAGATGACGTCATGGCCAGCCGCCCTCGCTGGCCGTCTCAAGGAGTCAGTCATGCGCAACACCCATCGTGCCACCCGCGTCATCGGCGCGGGCCTCATCGCCGCCGCGCTGCTGGCCGCAGGACCTGCCTCGGCACGCGACCGCTACCACGATGGCGGCTACCATGGCGGTGGCGGTTCGGCCGGCGCGGTAGCGCTGGCCATCGGCGCCTTGGTCGGGCTGGCAGTCGTCGGTACCGCCATGGCCAGCCAGCCGGTCGTCGTAGCCGCGCCGCCCCAGCCGGCATATGGCCCCCCGCCGGGATACTGCTATCGGGATTACGATCGCGCGTACGTGCCATGCGGGCCGCAGCCGGCGCCTTATTACTATCAGCAGGCGCCGCAGCCGCAATACCAGGGGTATCAGGGATACCAGGGGTACCAGGGGTACCAGGGGTATCAAGGGTACTGAGCGCGGCTACTGGCAAGCACCGCCCTAGTCCCCCATCGTTACCATCCGCCGGATCGCCTGCCCGGTGCGTAGCCGGTCGAAGCCTTCATTGATGTCTTCGAGCCGGAGCGTGCCGGTCAGCAAACGGTCCACCGGCAGCTTGCCCTGGCGGTACAGCGCGATCTACGCGCGAGGCGCCCGCCGCCAGCGCGCCCGGCACGGCCGACAAACCCACGCCGCCGTCCCCACCACCGCCACGCCCCATGCGTACCTGCGCGGTATTGACCACCGCGCCCGGGCCCGTCATCACCGCGCAGCCCAACCGCGCGGCCAGCTCCATCGGCAGCTCGCGCGGCACCACCGGGACCAGGGCCGCAGAGCCACTTGGCGACGCATCGAATTTTCACTCAATGAAAATTCATAGCCTTTGTTTGACCTGCAAACCGGCTCATGCATAAGATCATCCACAAAAGATTTCATTAAACGAAATGCTGCGGCGCACCCGCGCACACGGCACAACCACCGGGCACTGCCGCCAAGGCGGCGCCTGCGAGGAGACAACGATGCACCGACGCGCCACCCTCCGCCTGGCCGCCATGGCCTGCGCCGCCCTGTGCGCCCAGCTTGCGCTGCCGGCACGGGCAGTGGACAACTACCCCGCCAAGCCGCTGCGGCTGGTGGTGCCCTTCACCCCCGGTGGCACCACCGACATCCTCGCGCGCCTGGTGGCGCAGAAGCTGGGCGAGGCGCTGGGACAAACCGTGGTGGTGGACAACCGGCCCGGCGCGGGCGGCAACATCGGCGCAGATGCCGTGGCCAAGGCCGCGCCGGACGGCTACACGCTGCTGATGGGCACGCTCGGCACCCAGGTCACCAACCAGTTCATCTACGCGCGCATGCCATACGACTCGGCCAAGGACTTCGCGCCGGTGACGCTGGTTGCCAACTCGCCCAATGTGTTGCTGACCAATGCCACGCTGCCGGTCAAATCCGTGGCCGAGCTGATCGCGCTGGCCAAGCAGCGGCCGGGCGGCCTCAACTACGCCTCCACCAGTACCGGCGGCTCGCCGCACCTGTCCGGCGAGTTGCTCGACAGCATGGCCGGCGTGAAGATGCAGCACGTGCCGTACAAGGGCGCGGCGCCCGCGATGACCGACCTGCTGGCGGGCCAGGTCAACCTTATGTACGACAACCTGCCCTCGGCGCTGGCGCAAATCCAGGCCGGCAAGGTGCGCGCGCTGGCGGTGACCAGCCCGCAGCGCTCGCCGATCCTGCCGGATGTGCCCACCGTGGCGGAATCCGGCCTGCCCGGCTACGTGGTGAACTCATGGTTCGGCCTCCTGGCCCCGGCCGGCACGCCGCCCGCGCTGGTGGCGCGCCTGCAGCAAACCGTGGCCAGGATCCTGGCCACGCCCGAGGTCAAGCAGCGCATCGAGCAGCTTGGCGCGGTGCCCGGCGGCGAATCCCCCGCCGCCTTCGCCGCCGTGATTCGCGCCGATACCGAGAAATGGTCGCGCGTGATCAAAAGCGCAGGCATCCAGGCCCAGTAACCCCAAGACGCCACGCAAGACAACAAACCAAGGATCCCGTCATGGCAGCAAAGACCCTCCGTATCGGCTCGGGCTCCGGCTGGTGGGGCGACCGCGTCGAACCCGCGGCGCTGAGCGCGCAGCACGGCAAGCTCGATTTCCTCTGCTTCGAGACCATGGCCGAGGCCACCGTCAGCGCCGCGCAGGTGCGAAAGCGCCGCGACCCCGCCTTCGAAGGCTACGACACCTACCTCGATGAACGCATGCGCGCCGTGCTGCCGCACTGCATCGCCAACGGCACGCGCATCGTCAGCAACCAGGGCTGGATCAATCCGCTGGGCGCTGCGCGGCGCATCGCCCGGCTGTGCGAGGAGATCGGCCTGGCCGGCGTGAAGATCGCGGCCATCACCACCACAGACCTGACCAGCTCCATCTGCGACCAGCCCCTGGAAATCCTGGAAACCGGCGCGCCCATCGCCACCCTGCGCGACTCGCTGATCTCGGCCGAGCCGTATGAGGGCGCGGAGCCGATCGTGCGCGCGCTGGAAGCCGGCGCGCAGATCGTGGTGACGGGCCGCGTGGCCGATCCCTCGTTGTTTCTCGCACCGATGATGCATGCGTTCGGATGGAAAACTGAAGACACCGAACTGCTCGCGCGCGGCAGCGCCATCGGCCATTTGCTGGAATGCGGCGCACAGGTGACCGGCGGCTATTTTGGCGATCCGGGCTACAAGGACGTGCCCGAGCCGTGGAACCTGGCCTTCCCGATTGCCGAGGTGGACGCGAGCGGCACGGCCGTGATTTCCAAGGTGGCCGGCACCGGTGGCCGCATCGACCTGCAAACGGTCAAGGAGCAGATGTTCTACGAGGTGCACGACCCGCGACGCTACATCACGCCGGACGTGGTGGTGGACTTCACCACGGCGCAACTGGAGCAGCTTGCGCCCGACCAGGTCCGCGTGAGCGGCATCAGCGGATCGCCGCGCACGCCCACGCTCAAGGTATCGCTGGGCTGCACGGAGGGCTTTATCGGCGAGGACATGTTCTTCTACGCCGGCCCCGGCTGCCTGGAAAAGGCGCGGCTGGCCAAGACCATCCTTGAGCACCGGTTCCAGCTGGCCGCGCTGGACGCGCAGGCGCTGCGCATCGACTTCCTCGGCGTCAACGCCATCCACGGCGAGGCCTCGCCGGCGCCGTCCTGCGAGCCCAACGAGATCGCGGTGCGCGTGGCCGCGCGCACCCTCACCCGCGCCGAAGCCGCCAAGGTCGGCCGCGAGATCGACAGCATGGCCGTGTGCGGGCTCGCCTCCACCGGCAAGCGCGTACCGCACCAGGAGCGCACGCGCGAGATCATCGGCGTGTGGTCGGCCCTGGTGCCGCGCGTGCAGATCAGGTCCGAGATCCACTTCCTTTGATCCCCTTTCTTGGATCCGCTTTCTTGGATCCACTCCTTTTGATTCGCTGCGAGGCACATGACATGAAAGTTCTGCTACGGCGCGTGGCGCATACCCGTTCCGGCGACAAGGGCGATATCTCGAATACCTCGGTCATCGCCTACGACGCCGCGTTCTACCCGTATCTCAAGGCGCAGCTCACCGCCCAAGCCTTCAAGACCCTGTATGGCGGCGTGGTCACCGGCAAGGTCGAGCGCTTCGAAGCCGACGGGTTGCAGGTGCTCAACTTCGTCGCGCATGGCGCGCTCGGCGGCGGGGTCTCGCGCAGCCTGGCGCTCGACAATTATGGCAAGGCGCTGGCCAGCGCGGTGCTGCGGTTCGAGGTGGAGGTGCCCGAGGCATTGGCGCCGTTGCTGCGGGGTCCGGTGCAATAGCTGCTGCTTAGCTGCTTAGCTGCCGTTTTCGCCTCTTTTCGGCTTCCTTGAAAAGTTTGCGGTTCGCAACTAATATGGTTGCGATCCGCAACCAATGGAGCCACCATGGATATCGTCGAGTCCCTGCCCGAGTCGCGTGACGACACCATCGCCGCGCTCAGGGTGTTCTCCAGAAAGCTGGTCCGCGAGCTTGGCTTTATGCGGACCACCCTGGCCGATAGCCAGTTGGCGCCCTCCGCGGTGCACGCCATCATCGAGATCGGGCTGGCACCGGGGCTGCAGGCGCGCGACCTGGCCAGCATCCTGCGCCTGGACAAGTCCAACACCAGCAGGCAGCTCGCCAAGCTCGAAGCGTTAGGGCTGGTGGTTCGCACCGCTGCCAATGAAGACGGCCGCTCGTCCCACCTGTACCTGACCGAGGCAGGCACCCGCTTGCACCACCAGATTGATGGTTTTGCCACGGAACAGGTCTCCAGCGCATTGCGGCGGCTGACCCCGGCCGACCAGCAATTGCTGGTGCGCTCCCTGGCGATCTATGCGGATGCGCTCGCAGCCGACAACGCGCAAATAACAACTGCGGACGATGCCGACGCGCACAGCGGGATACAGGAAGGCTATCGGCCGGGGTGCATCGGCGACATCGCCAGCCTGCATGCCCGCTTCTATTCGCAACTGGCAGGCTTCGGCAGCTTCTTCGAGCACAAGGTGGCCACCGAGCTCGCCAGCTTCGCCACCAGCCTTCCTTCGCCCCACAAGCAATTGTGGCTATGCCTGGAGGGCGGCCGGTCGCTGGCCAGCATCGCCATCGATGGCGACCCGGCCACCGGGCTCGCGCACCTGCGCTGGTTTATCGTCGACAACGCCTTGCGGGGCACCGGCATCGGACGCCAATTGCTGGAACGCGCGCTGGCCTTCGCGGACGCCCGTTTCGAGCAAACCTACCTGTGGACATTCAAGGGGCTCGATGCCGCGCGCCATCTCTATGAGTCCCATGGCTTTCAACTTGCGGAGGAGGCACCAGGCCAGCAATGGGGGGCTGCGGTGACAGAGCAGCGCTTTGTGCGCAATGCCGGCAAGGGGCCATCTTGATGTGCGGCAAGGGCCGCGGCCATGCTCAGCCGCCTGTTCACTCGCGGCCAGCCAGCTCCAAGGCAAACACCACGCGCTGCAGCCACTTTTCGGTCTGGACATCAACGCGGCCAAAGTAGCAGCCAAAATGATGGTGGGCCTCATCGCCGCGCCAGGTCTTTCGATGCCGCACCACCTGCAGCGCCAGGTTCAGCGCGCCCAGTTCGCCAAAATCCAGCTGGCATTGCGGGATTCGCGTACCGACCGGCAAACGATCCGGGCCAACTCGCATGGAGCGCAAGCCCACGCCGGACACCGACACGTCAGCCACTTCCATTTCCACAAGCTGGCCGTCGCTTAACAGAAGCTGGCAACGAAAGTTCTTGTCCTCCTGCGGGCGGACGCGGAAATGCCTGCGGCGCGGGACTTGGTAGATCCCGGTGGGGTACGGGGCGAGAAATGCCGGTCCGCCATCAAAACGGGTGACGGCGGCGCAAGCGATGCGGAACTGGAACGTGATGTCGCCCATCGATGCCGAAGCCGCCATATCGCTGGCGTTCAGGATCGCCTCCAGCTCCACGCCATTGCGGCACCAGGCGAGCACGCAGGTGCCTTTGGATGGGTCGATAAACAGAAAGCTCGAGGCCACCCGGCACTGCTGCGCAGGATGGAGATGGAGTCGGATGCGCTTGCGCACCAGATCCTGGAGGATCTCAAGTACCTGGCCCGGATCGCTGATCCGCTCGATATCGCCGTTTGCCGCCAATGGAAGCGGCAAGGACGTGCCTATGGCTGTCGAGGCCATGGTAGTGGTGCCGGGTGGCCCGGGAAAACTGCGGCGCTAGCGCTACGATTCATTGCAACTAACTCATTTTAGGTATTGGATCGGACGACGCACCACGCGTCCAGCTTCGAGGCTGCATGCTCGGCTTCGTAGCTTTCGTTTTTCGTTGCATGGCGACGGTTCTAACGGCATCGCCGAACGGGTTCTTGAGGCGTCTCCCTCTTTCCCGCCAATTTCTTGGCACTACCATGCGGGTCATCCTCTCGCGCGCCCGGATTAAAGATCCGCATATTCCTGCCGTTAGGCAACGTTTGGCGGCCATGCTTGCGGTCGCCCTTCGCCTTCGCCTGCCAGCCAGACCAACCCATGCACACATTTGATCCCGCTTCGATTCGCCCGCCGTCACCGGATGGGTTCCAGCACGCGCTTGAGGACGAGATCCGCGAGATGCTTGACGTGCTGGCCACGCAGGAGCGCTACCTTGACTTGCGCTTGCCGGACGGGCGCACCCTGCGCTCGCGGGTGTTGTTCGTGGATGCGGCAGCGCGCCTGTTTACGCTTGAGGGATGCGAGAGCGAGCCTGACAATCAGGCGATACTGGCCAGCGCGCAGAGCGAGCTTTCGACTGTGCTCGATGATGTATCGGTCACGCTTGCCCTCGGCGCCCCGCAGCGCTGCGTATTCGCCGGCGCCCCCGCATTCGCCGTGCCGTTCCCGCAGAGGCTGTCGCAGGTGCAGCGCCGGCGGGACTACCGGGCGGAGACGCTGGATTTCAAGTACACGTTCAAGACCGGGCTGCCTGACGGCAGCGCGCTCATCCTGGACATTGCCGACCTGTCGACTTCCGGCGTGGGATTGCGATCGCGCGCACCGGATGCAACTGCGCTGGCCGTCGGAACGGTGCTCCCCAAAGGCATCCTCAGCTTCGGCACGCTGGCCAGGCTCGAGGTAGGTGTTCGCGTGGTTCGTTACCAGCTGGTGAACACAGGCGCTGATGTGGTACACCACTACGGCTGCGAATTCGTCGCGTTCGATCAAGCTGCCCTGCTCGCCTGATCCGCCCTTGGAGTCATACATGTCCCACCCGCATCGCGCCATTGGCGCCCTGCTGCTTTCGATGTTCTCGCTGACGGCAACGGCCCGCGACTCGCTTTGCATGAAGGACGAACAGGTTGCCTTCTCCTGCACGGTCAAGGGCAACAAGCTTGTGTCGCTGTGTGCTTCGCCGGATCTCTCCAAGACCAAGGGGTATGTGCAGTACCGCTTCGGAAAAAAGGGCGCCGTCGAGCTGGCGTATCCGAAACTCACGGAGGATCCGCGCAAGCACTTCCGGTGGGGTGTCACGGCATACTCCGGCGGCGGCACCGATTACTTCAGGTTCTCCAACGGCGGCTACGACTATGTGGTCTATGCCGGCAGCGGCAAGGGCTGGGAGAAGGAGGGGCTGGTCGTGGAGAAAGACCAAAAGCGCATCGCCAGCCTGCCTTGTCGTGATGGCGGCCTGGGCCCGGACAATTGGGCGGTGATGTATTCCGCAGGCTTGCCGGAACTGGACCAGAGCAAGCCGACGGAACAGTTCGACATGCCTTGAGGGCGCGACCGGCCTGGATACTCGCTACTCGCCTAGCGCCCGGCGCGCCCACGCACTAGTGATGCGCCGCGCCTCCTCCTTTAGCCTGCGCGCCATCTTCGCCTCGCGAAACAAGATCCGCTCGCTCAGCGCCGCCACGCTCAACGCGCCCAGCGGGCGGCCTTCGTAGTCAAGCAACGGCACGGCGATGCCACCCATCTTGTCGACCACCCAATCCAGGAACAAGGCATAGCCGCGCGCGCGGGCGGCCTCGATCTGCTCGCCGATCACCTCGGGCGTGAGGCGCGGGTAACGCGCGCGCTGCACCTTGCCAAGCCTGGCCCGCGCAGCGCGCTCGGCTTCCGGCATCCAGGCCAGCACCGCCAGGCTGCCTGCGCCCACCCCGAGCGGGCGGCGTGTGCCGATCTCGACATAGTTGGCGCGGATCGGGAAGGTGCCCAGCTCGATATCCGCCACCACCGATTCGCCCCGGCTCGCCAGGGTGAGCACGGCGGTATCCTCGAACTCCTCCACCAGCCGCTCCAGGCTCGGCCGCGCCAGCGCGCGCAGGTCGACCCGGCGCTGGGCCACGTCGGCCAGCTGGAAGATCTCCGGCCCGATGCCAAAGCGCCGGCTGGCATCGCGGGTCACGAAGCCCTCCGCCACCAGCAGCTCCAGCAAGCGCGACGCGGTGGCCGGGTCCAGCCCGGTGGCGCGCGCCACGTCGGACAGGCGGCGCACTTGCGGGTCGGACAGGGCACGCAGGATCCAGAGGGCGCGTTGTACTGGCGAGGCGCGAGATGCCGCAGGCTCCTGGACGGCGTTCATGCACTTACCCGGGAGCGAGCGGGCGAGGCGGGAAGGCAATATGGCGAGTGCATTGGCATGTGCTGCAGCGCATGGGTAGAACCGGCATTTAAGCCGCAGCCACCGGCCGGGTCAACCGCCCCGGCCAGCCACCCCACGTTTTTGGCCAAACTGGTGGCGCCCAGGGCCAAATCCGCCGCTTCGGGCGTCCATGGCCAACCGGATCGACGTATAGTCTCTGCTGACGAAAGACGCCGCGCCAGGGCTCGCTCCGCGCGGTGCTGACTTACGTCCCCAGACATCGAGCCGGCACCCGAGCTGCCTGCCATCACCAAGGACAACATCATGAAGACCAAAGCCGCCATCGCCTGGAAAGCCGGTGCCCCGCTGACCGTGGAAGACGTGGACCTGGACGGCCCGCGCGCTGGCGAGGTGCTGGTGGAGATCAAGGCCACTGGTATTTGCCATACCGACTATTACACGCTGTCGGGCGCCGACCCGGAAGGCATCTTCCCGGCCATTCTCGGCCATGAAGGCGCCGGCATCGTCACCGACGTGGGCCCGGGCGTGA
The DNA here is from genome assembly GCF_054589115.1 of Cupriavidus sp. 8B. NCBI lineage: Bacteria > Pseudomonadati > Pseudomonadota > Betaproteobacteria > Burkholderiales > Burkholderiaceae > Cupriavidus > Cupriavidus sp. 8B. The sequence goes on from NZ_BAAILO010000026.1 coordinate 128,122, forward strand.
CCTCGCTCAAGCCGGGCGACCACGTGATTCCCCTCTACACGCCGGAATGCCGCCAGTGCAAGTTCTGCCTGTCGCGCAAGACCAACCTTTGCCAAGCGATTCGCTCGACCCAGGGCAAGGGCCTGATGCCTGACGGCACCTCGCGCTTTTCCATCGACGGCAAGCCGATCTTCCATTACATGGGCACGTCCACCTTCGCCAACCACATCGTGGTGCCGGAGATCGCGCTGGCCAAGATCCGCCCGGACGCGCCGTTCGACAAGGTTTGCTACATCGGCTGCGGCGTGACCACCGGGGTAGGCGCGGTGCTGTTTACCGCCAAGGTGGAAGCCGGTGCGAACGTGGTGGTGTTCGGCCTCGGTGGCATTGGCCTGAACGTGATCCAGGCGGCCAAGATGGTGGGCGCCGACAAGATCATCGGCGTGGACCTGAACCCGGGCCGCGAAGCCATGGCGCGCAAGTTCGGCATGACGCATTTCATCAATCCGAACGATGTCGAGAACGTGGTGGATCATATCGTGCAGCTGACCGATGGCGGCGCCGATTACTCGTTCGAGTGCATCGGCAACACCAAGGTCATGCGCCAGGCGCTGGAGTGCTGCCACAAGGGCTGGGGCAAGTCGATCATCATCGGCGTGGCCGAGGCCGGCGCGGAAATCTCCACCCGTCCGTTCCAGCTGGTGACCGGGCGCGAATGGAAGGGTTCGGCCTTCGGCGGCGCGCGCGGCCGCACCGATGTGCCCAAAATCGTCGACTGGTACATGGAAGGCAAGCTCAACATCGACGACCTGATCACCCACACCCTGCCGCTGGAGCGCATCAACGAGGGCTTCGACCTGATGAAGCGCGGCGAGTCGATCCGCTCGGTCGTGCTGTACTGAGGCCGGCCATGCTCGAACTCCTCTCCGAGCACGGCTGCTTCGGCGGCGTGCAGCGCTTCTATCGCCATGCATCGGCCACCATCGGCCTGCCGATGCGCTTCTCGGTGTTCCTGCCGGCGCAGGCATTGGTCCAGCCCGAACAGCGCCTGCCCGCGCTGTTCTACCTGGCCGGCCTGACCTGCACGGAAGAGACCTTCATGATCAAGGCCGGCGCGCAGCGCTATGCCGCCGAGCACGGCCTGATCCTGGTGGCGCCGGATACCAGCCCACGCGACACCGGCATTGCCGGCGAGGCCGAGTCGTGGGCTTTCGGCGTGGGGGCGGGCTTTTACCTGGACGCCACGCAGGCGCCGTGGAGCCAGCACTGGCGCATGGAAAGCTACGTGGCGCAGGAGCTGTTCGACCTGGTCACCACGGCGCTGCCCGCGGATCCGCAGCGCGTCGGGGTCTTTGGCCACTCCATGGGCGGGCATGGGGCCCTGGTGCTGGCGCAGCGTCACCCCGGGCGATTCGGTTCGGTATCGGCGTTTGCGCCAATCGCGGCGCCCACGCGTTGCCCCTGGGGCGAGAAGGCGTTTAGCCGCTACCTGGGCGAGGATCGCGCCAGCTGGGAGCAATACGATGCCTCGGCGCTGATGGCGCGCCAGGCAAAGGCGCCCTTCCCGCGCGGCATCCTGGTCGACCAGGGCCTCGCCGACAAATTCCTCGCCGAGCAGCTGTATCCCGAGGCGTTCGAGGCAGCGTGCGCCGCCGTTGGGCAGCCGCTGATGCTGCGCCGGCACGAGGGCTACGACCACGGCTACTACTTCATCTCGACCTTGATGGAGAACCATATCCGGCATCACGCAGCGCAGCTCTGAACCGCGCCGCTGGCGAGGGGGCACGGCAGGGGGCCGGCCCCCCGCACGCCATAGCCATGACCGCCAGCAGACGACGCCCATCCTGGCGAGTGCCGACAAGCTATACTTCCGTGTGATCTACACACGGCGCGGCGCCGATGGCACCGTGCTGAGCCAACACGACAATGTCTGGATCGTGACGCGCGTGCAGCAGCGCTGGGGCATTGCCCTGCGTTCCTACTAAAGCCAGCCAAAGCCACCGGCATGGGCCAGGCTTGATGACACCGACACCATGAGCAACCTGACCGCCATCGAACTCAAGGCCTTCGTGCCCGCCCGGGACTTCGCGCTCTCCAAGCAGTTCTACCAGGACCTGGGTTTCGTCATGCCGTGGAGCGACGACAGCCTGGCCTACCTGCACTGCGGGTCATGCAGCTTCATGCTGCAGAATTTCTACGTGCAGGACCTGGCCGAAAACCTGATGATGCACCTGCTGGTGGAGGACGTGGAGGCCTGGTGGGATAAGGTCAATGCGCAGGACCTCGCGGGGCGCTACGGCGTGCGGCTGGTACCGCCGCAGGACCAGGCCTGGAAGATGCGGGACTTCGTGCTGCTGGATCCGTCAGGGGTGCTGTGGCGTATCGGGCAGAACCTGGCGTAAGGCCATCTCGCTTGGGCACGTGGCGCCGCTTGGTAATACGTTGAAACAAGCCGGTGAACACTGAAACGGAATCGGCTTGGCGCCGCGTTGCCCGCCGGCAGGCCACGCTGCTAGCATCCGCCGGGATTGTGACAACCCCGGCGACCACCCCGAAGGACATCACGAAGGACATCACGATGATCCTCAGCGCCCGTACTTCCCGCCTGATTCCCGTGGCGGCCACGTTATGGCTGGCATCCGCCGCCTTTGCGCAGGGCTCGCCCGCCGGCGGCGACGAAGCCATGAACGCGATCCAGAGCAATTTCGCGCGCATGACGCCTTCGCCGCGCACGGTGGACAGCATCAACCAGGAGCTGCGGCAGAACCATGCCGCGCCGATGGGCGCCAGCGGGCGTGGCGTTGGCCGCGGCCGGGGTCGCCAGCGCTCGCAGGACAGCACCCAGAATGGCACGGCCGGCACCGCCGCGGATACGCCGCCGGCCAGCCCGGATCCGGGCCTTCACGCTAACGCCCCCTCGACTGCCGGGGCAACCGCTCCGGCCAGCCAGTAGCGCTCGCTTTATGCCTGCGCGGCCCCAAAACGCTCGCGGTATTCACGGGGCGTGATGCCCAACTGGCGCAGGAACGCGCGCCGCAGCCCTTCGTCCGAACCGAAGCCTGTGCGCGCCGCAACGGCCTTGAGCGGCAGTTCTCCCTGCTCAAGCAGCCGCCGCGCCCCTTCTATGCGTGCCGACTCGATAAACGCCATCGGGCTGGTACCCGCCTCCCGCGCAAACACCCGCCGGAAATTGCGCTCGCTCATCGCCACCCGCCCCGCCATTTCCTCCAGCGTGAAATCGTGCGCCAGGTCGGACAGGATCCAGTCCTGCACCCCGCGAATGCCGGCATGGCTGGTCGCCTGGCTGGCCAGGTGCAGGCTGTACTGCGATTGCCCCCCTGGGCGCTTGAGGTAGACCACCAGCTCACGCGCCAGGTATAGGGCCAGTTCCCGCCCGAGATCCTCCTCCACCACGGCCAGCGCCAGGTCAATGCCCGCGGTCACCCCGGCGGACGTCCACAGGTTGCCCTGGCGGATAAAGATGGCATCCGCATCCACCTCCACGGCCGGAAAGCGCTGGCGCAGCAGCGTGGCCACGCTCCAGTGCGTGGTGGCGCGGCGCCCGTCCAGCACGCCCGCCGCCGCCAGGAAGAAGGTGCCCGAACACAGCGCAATCAGCCGCCCGATGCGTGGCGCCACCGCGCGCGCCCACGGCACGATGCCTTGCGCCTCCCCCATGGCCCGCTCGATGTCGCGCGCGCCGACGATCACTGCGATATCGGGCAGCAGCACCGTATCGAGCCGAGCCGTGGCCTCCAGCGTCATCAGCGTGTCCGAGCGCACCGGGCCAGCCTCCAGCGCCACCACCCGCGTGACATAGGCTGGCGGCTGCCCGAGCTGGGCCAGCCGCACATTGGCGTAGTCGAACACCGTCAGCGGGCCGATCGCCTCCATGGCCTTGAAGCCGGGGTACACCACGATATCCACCCGCCTTGGGGCGGAGACTGCCTGCGCTTGCATTGATCTGACCGGAGCACAAAGCGGCGATCTTAACCCAGCGGGCCATCCGCCACCGTGCGGGCACAAGCATATGCAGCGGCCGCATTAGTCGCTGGACGTGCAAGCTTGTGCCAACAAATTCGTTCTGTTGCAGTGAACCTGTTCTTAGCATGGTGCATATCGTCCACATCCCACCACATCGGGCATGCCGGACATCCAAGACCTACAGCAGCCCAACGAGGAGTGTCATGCATCAAGAGCCAGAGCAGCCGCCCGCCGACCATCTTCCCGTCTCCGCGGACACCCCGCGCAGCACCGGCACCCTGAGCCGCCGCGGCTGGCTCCAGGCAGCCGGCACGCTGGCCGTGGCCAGTGGCGTCGCGCCCTTTATCTGGACGTCCCGGGCTAGCGCCGCGGGGCAGCTCAAGCCGATCAAGCTGGCCTGGAACGCCAGCGGCGTGTGCCTGGCGCCGGTCGCCGCGGCCGTGAAGGAAGGCATCTTCCGCAATCATGGGCTGGAGGTGGAGCTGATCAACTTCGGCGGCTCCACCGACCAGTTGCTGGAAGCCATCGCCACCAAGAAGGCGGACGCGGGCGTGGGCATGGCGCTGCGCTGGCTCAAGCCGCTCGAGCAAGGCTTCGATGTGAAGCTGACCGCCGCCACCCACGGCGGCTGCATGCGGCTGCTCACCCTGCGCAACTCCGGCGTGACCGACCTGAAGAGCCTCAAGGGCAAGACGGTCGCGGTCAGCGACATGGCCAGCCCGGCCAAGAACTTCTTCTCCATCCTGCTGGCCAAGCGCGGCATCGACCCGGTGCGCGACGTGCAGTGGCGCCAATACCCGGCGGACCTGCTCGGCATTGCACTGGAAAAGGGCGAGGCCCAGGCCGCCGCCGATGGCGATCCGCGCACCTACCTGCTGCGCAAGGAGCGTGGCCTGGTCGAGGTGGCCACCAACCTGTCCGATGAATACGCCAACCGCTCCTGCTGCGTGCTGGGCATTCGCGGCAGCCTGCTGCGCGAGGACAAGCCGGCGGCCGCCGCGCTCACGCATGCGGTGCTGCAGGCGCAGGACTGGACGGTAGCCCACCCGGAGGAAACCGCCCGGCATTTTGCCGAGTTCGCCAAGGTGCCGCAGGCCGATGTGGTGGCCATGCTCAAGAGCCATACCCACGGCCATCATCCGGTCGGCGCGGACCTGAAGAAGGAACTGGCGCAATACACCGACGAGCTCAAGCTGGTGTCGGTCATCCGGCCGGGCACCGATTCCAACAAGTTCGCGGAGCGCATCTATGCCAACGTTCTCGGCTGAAGGACAACGCGGCGCGCATGGCGTACATGATGGGCAGGATGATTTCCTGGCCGCGCCCGCACCCGCCGTGCCGCGCGTCTGGCTGGGTGGCGCGCTGGCCGCGGCGGCCTGGCTGAGCGTGGCGGCCATCGTCAAGTTCTGGCCGGAGCCGGAGGACTGGCCGCTGACCCATGAGACCGCCTCGCTGTTCGCGGGCATTGCCGCCGTGCTGCTGGTGCTGGCGTTCGTGCAGCACCGGCTGGGCGGCATTGGCGCCTCGTTGCGCCGCGCGGGGCCATGGCTGCTGGTGCTGGCAGTGCTGACGTTTATCTGGGAAGTGGTGACCGCCAAGCTCGGGCTGCTGCCGCGCCCTTTCTTCGCGCCACCGCAGGCGCTTGTCGAAGTCTTTGTCGAGGACCATGCGCGGCTGGCAGAGGCGGTGGCACATTCGCTGCGACTGCTGGCCACCGGCTACCTGCTTGGCGCGCTGGCGGGCTTCCTGACTGGCGTGTCCATCGGCTGGTCGACCCGCGCGGGCTACTGGGTCCATCCGGTGCTGCGCCTGCTGGGGCCGCTGCCGGCCACGGCCTGGCTGCCGATCGTGTTCTTCGCCTTTCCCAGCAGCGCCAGCGCCGCCACCTTCCTGGTGGCGCTGGCCACGTGGTTCCCCGTCACGGTGCTGACCTGGTCCGGTGTGGCGGCGGTCGACCCGGCGTACTACGACGTGGCGCGCACGCTCGGTGCCAAGGAGCGGTTCCTGGTGCTCAAGGTGGCGGTGCCCGCGGCGCTGCCGAGCGTGTTCGTCGGCTTGTTCATGGGCCTTGGCGCGTCGTTCTCGGTGCTGGTGGTGGCCGAGATGCTTGGCGTCAAGTCCGGGCTGGGGTGGTACCTGCAGTGGGCCCAGGGCTGGGCCGCCTACGCCAGCATGTACGGCGCGCTGCTGGTCATGGCGATCCTCTTCTCGGGGCTCATCACACTGCTGTTCCGCTCGCGGGATCGCCTGCTGGCATGGCAAAAAGGAGTGGTCAAATGGTAAGCGCCGTGCTCGACAAACCCGCCCAGGCCCAGCCGGCGCAAGCCGCCACCGACCGGGCCGCCGCCAGCAACGGCGTGCGCCTGGCGATCGACCAGGTGAGCCACCATTTCACGCTGCGCGACCAGGTGCTGCCAGTGCTCAGCCGCGTCAGCCTGACGGCCGAGCCGGGCGAGTTCGTGGCCCTGCTCGGCCCCAGCGGCTGCGGCAAGTCCACCCTGCTGCGGCTGGTGGCCGGGCTGGAGCCGCCACGGCGCGGCACGCTGGCGGTGGATGGCGTGCCGATCGGCGGGCCCGACCCCAGCCGGGTGGTGGTGTTCCAGGACCCCACGCTGTACCCGTGGCGCACCGTATGGGACAACGCCGCGCTTGGCCTGGAGGCGCGCGGCTTGCTCAGCAGCCAGCGCGAGCGGGTGGACGATGCGCTGGCGCGCGTCGGCCTGACCGAGTTCGCGCGGGCCTATCCGCGCCAGTTGTCCGGCGGCATGGCGCAACGCGCCGCGCTGGCGCGCGCGCTGGTCAACGAGCCGCGCTTGCTGATCCTCGACGAACCGCTGGGCAAGCTCGACTCCCTCACGCGCCTGAGCATGCAGGGCGAGCTGGTCTCGCTATGGCAGCGCTCGCGCTTTACCGCGCTGCTGGTCACGCACGACGTGGAGGAAGCGCTGCTGCTGGCCACGCGCGTGATCGTGTTCAGCGAGCGCCCTGCCCGCATCACGGCGGAAATCAAGATCGATCGCGATTACCCGCGTCACCGCGACGATCCCGAGCTGATCCGGCTGCGCCGCGAGATCCTGGGCCTGCTGGGGCTGGGCCAGGGATGGTAAGCCATGCCCGATGAACTCTGGCATCTGAATGGCACATGGTGGCTGGGGCCGCATCCGGTGGCCCCAGGCAATCCAGGCAGCGCCTTGCCCCGCACCGCGCCGGCTGCGCGTCGCGCGGCGGCCGCCATTGGGCTGGCCGCTAGCGTAATCGCCGTGCCGCTCTGGCTGTTCACGGGCGCGCCCTGGCAAGCGCAACCGGCCGAGCCTGGCCCTCTGCTCCTGCAGGCCCAGGCGCGCGGCGAGCTGGTGGTGGGTGTGCACGCCTATCCCCGTCCCACGCCACCGGGCCGGCCCCTGATAGCGGAGCCCGACCCGGGCGAGGCCGCACTAGCCGCCGAACTCGGCCGCGCCATGGGCGTGCCGGTGAGGCTACGCCATCTGCCGGCAGCGGGATTTGGCAACAACGCCCAAGCCGATATCGACCTTGCCTTCGGCGCGCCGCAGGACACCGGACATCCGCGCGCAGCCGCCGTGCCGGCACCGCGCACGCCGCGCGGCACCTTGCTGACGCTGCGCTACACGCCGGTCAGCCGGCTCGATGCCCTCAACGGCAAGACGGCCTGCGTGAGCGCGGGCAGCCCTTTTCAACCCGCCCTGGCCCGCGCCGGCGCCGCGCTGCGCAGCTATCCCTCGCCGCTGCAGGCGCTGCTGGCGTTTCGCCGCGGCGAGTGCGCGGCGGTAGCGGAAGACGCCGCGCTGATCGCGCGCGTGATGCGCTTGCCTGAATGGCGTTTCTTTACCGCGGCGCCGCTGGTGCTCGACGGCGAGGGCGCAGCGCTGACGCTGCGCCAGCCTGACGTGCAATCCGCCCGCTACCTGGCGCAATGGCTGGCGCGCTGGCAGCGCGACGGGCGCCTTGCGCGGCTGCGCGACGCAGCTGCCGGCGACGCCGCTTTCAACATGATGCTGGTGGAAAGCGGGCTGATTTGCCATTAAGCACCCGCCACCCAAAGCCAAAGACAAAACAGCACACGACAGGAGCAACCATGAGTCTGCAGTCCGCCGGCACCACCAGCCGGCAGCGGATTTCCGAGTGGCATCGCGAGAGCGGCTTTGCGTCAGCAGGTCCGGCCTCGGCCCCGCCACCGCCCGACGCGGCTCGCGCAGCGCCCGTCCTCCCCTGCGACGAAGCACTGCGCGCATTGTCCGGGCGCTTCGCCGCGCGCGCCGCCGCCCATGACCGCGATGGCACCTTCGCCTTCGAGAACATCGCCGAGCTCCACCAGCTTGGCCTGCTCGCCCTCACCGTGCCGCGCGCGCTTGGCGGTGCCGGGGCGGGACTAGCCGAGGCCCGCCGCATCGTCCATCACGTTGCCGCCGCAGATCCGTCCACCGCGCTGGTGCTGGTGATGCAGATCCTTGGCCACCGCAACCTGGCCCAAGACACGCAATGGCCGGCGGCGGTGCGGGAGCAGGTGCAGCGCAGCGCGGTGGAACAAGGCGCGCTGATCAACTCGCTGCGCGTGGAGCCCGAGCTGGGGTCTCCCGCGCGCGGCGGCCTGCCGGCCACGGTGGCGCGCCGCCGCGGCGACGGCTGGCTGCTGTCCGGCCACAAGATCTACGCCACCGGCATCCCAGCCCTGAGCTGGCTGGCCGTGTGGGGGCGCACCGATGAGCCGGTCCCGCGCACTGGCGTGTTCCTGGTGCCGCGCGACGCGCCCGGCATCACCGTGGTGCCCACCTGGGACCACCTCGGCATGCGCGCCACCGGCAGCCACGACGTGGTCTTCGACAACACGCCGCTGCCCGCCGCCTACGCGGTCGACCTGCGCCTGCCCGCGGCGTGGGCGGAGCGCTACGACCCGGCCTGGGCCGTGTGGACGTCGACCCTGCTCGGCACGCTCTATGACGCCGTGGCGCGCAGCGCCCGCGACTGGTTCGTGGCCTGGCTCAACCTGCGCGCCCCCGGCAGCCTGGGCGCGCCGCTGGCCACCCTGCCGCGCTTCCAGGAGGCGGTGGGCCGCATCGACGGCTGGCTGCTGGCCAACCGCTTCCTGCTGGAGCGCTTCAGCGCGGATGCCGATGCCGGCGCGCCGGCCAGCGCCACCGACAGCAACCTGCTCAAGCTCAACGTGACCGACAACGCCATCGCCGCCGTCGAGCTCGCGCTCAGGCACGCCGGCAACCCCGCCCTGTCGCGCGGCAACCCGCTTGAGCGCCACTACCGCAACGTGCTCTGCAGCCGCATCCACACACCGCAAAACGACGCGATCCTGGTCGGCGCCGGCGCGCACGCCCTGCGTGCGGCGGCCGAAACGACAACAAGTGCCGCGGCAACCAGCCCGTCTTGCACCCACGCCTGAGGCCATCATGACCCGACCCCATTCCCAGCCGCGCCGCATCGCCATCGTAGGCGGCGGCATGGCCGGCACCCTGACCGCCATCCGCCTGCTGCGCGACAGCAGCGCCCCTCTTGCCATCCACCTGTTCGAGCCGCGCGCCGAACCGGGGCGCGGCCTGGCCTACAGCACGCAGGACTCGGCGCACTACCTGAACGGGCCAGCGCTGAACTTCAGCCTCTACCCCGAGGCGCTGGAGGATTTCTCGCAGTGGCTGGTGCGCCACGGGCATGCCGGCGCCGCCGAGGCCGACAACGCCTTCGCCCCGCGCAGCGTCTACGGCGACTACCTGCAAGACACCCTGGCGCGCGCACTGGACAGCGCCGCCGGACGCGCCACGCTGGAACATGTGCGCACGGAGATCACCGACGTGACCATCGGCGTGCCGCACCGCGTGCGCAGCGCCGACGGCCGCGCATGGGAAGCCGACCACATCGTGCTGGCCACCGGCGTGCAGCAGGCACAGCCAGCGCTGGCACAAGACGACACACTGGAAACCGTCGGCCGCTACATCCCGGATCCCTGGCAACCCGATGCACTGGCCCGGCTCGCAAGCGCACGCGAAATTGCCCTGATCGGCACCAGCCTGACCATGCTCGACGTGGTTGCCACGCTGGAACGGCTCGGCTTCACCGGCACCTACCACGCGTTCTCGCGGCGCGCGCTGGTGCCCTGGCTGCGCCACAACGCCGGCCCCTGCGACGATTTCCTCGCCGCCGCCGGGCCCGAGGCTCTGGCCGCACCCACCGCCCGCGACGTGGTGCGACGGGTGCGCCGGCAACGCGACAAGCTGGCCGCCCAGGGCCTCGACTGGCAAAGCGTGCCGCCCGCGCTGCGCACCTACATCGGCCCGCTGTGGGCAGCCGCCAGCGTGCCGGAGCGCCAACGCTTCCTGCGCCATGTGCGCCCCTTCTGGGACAACCTGCTGCATCGCGCGGCACCGCCCACGCACGCAGTCTTCGAGGCGGTGCGCACGCAGGGCCGCCTGCATGTGCACGCCGCCCGCGTCACCGCGCTCGAAGCCGTGGGCAGCAGGAATGAAGCGAATGACGCCAACGGTTGGCAATGCGGCCCCACAGGCAAAGCGGAGAAACACGTCCGGGTGGCTCTGCACCTCTCCCGCGAACTACCAGCCCCTGCCACGGTGGACGCAGCCATCAACTGCACCGGGGCGGAATACGGCTGGCACGCCGGCAACACCCGGCCGCTGGTGCGCAGCCTGCTGGCACGCGGCCTGGTGCGCCCCGCCGCAGCCGGCTCCGGCCTGGACGGCGATGCGCAAGGCAATGTGTTCGACCGGGGCGGACGCACGGTTCCTGGCCTGAGCGCACTGGGCGCTCCACTGCGCGGGGCGCTGTGGGAGTCCGGCACCATCATCGACGTGCGCAACCAGGCGGCAGCGCTGGCGGCGCGGCTGGTGGAGGAACTCGGACTAACGGCCGAGTTCGAGGCGCAGGCAGCCTAGCAGCCTGGTATCCGGCCAAAGGGAACGCGCAGCCTGAAACCGGCAACGCTTGCCAAGCGCACCCGCCGTTGGCATATAATCTGGTCCGGGCGCCGGCAGGGCGCCCGCTCCCGCAAAAGCCAGCGCACCTGCCTGCCCGTACCGCACGGCGCCGAGCGATCCAGCCCGGCACCGCCAGTTCGTTGCAAGAACCACACCGTTGACCTTTTTTGCCGCCGCGGGAAACGGCATTGCAAAGGACATGACATGTGGCTCACAACGCTCAACACGCCAACCCGCCTTCCCAATAGCGACTTCCTGCGCCGCCATGCACGCAGGCTGCTGCGCCAGCTCCACGCCGAACAAGCCATGCAGGCGCTACCGGTAATCCGGCGCATCCACCGCGCGCAGGTACGCACGCACAGCATCGCGGAACTCTACCGGCTGCGCCACACCCTGCAGCTCAAGCACTGCCTGCAACTGCTGGCGGCCGAACTGGGCTACACCAGCTGGTCCGCATGCAAACGCGACATCGACGGGCGGCCCGCCAGGGTACTGGACCGCTACCGCCTCGACCTCGGACATTTCGGCGACTACCAGCAACTCTGGTTCGCCGACCGGCAAGGCGCCCAGGCATGGCAAGCGTCCAACGGCGGTTACGTGGTCACGTATGGCGAACAAGCGGCGGTACTGCTGACGGGCAACGCCATGCCGGCAATGCGTGACTGACCGGGGGGGAGAACTACGGCCGGGCCGAAGGCCCTGAGAAATAGAGGTAACAGGGGATTCCTGCTGGCCCTGGAATGGGCCGGCGCAATTTTTCATCTTCCATGCGTCACCTCATCCGCACGTAGTTCCAGATCTTGTAGATGCTGAATCCCTCTTCGACGGCGAGCATTCCGGGCGCCTGCGATGGACAACGGCCTAACAAGCGCCCGCCCTCTCCCCCAAGCACCTCCCAGACAGGGGCGCGAGACGACGCAGATCCAGCACTAATCGAGGTGAATCCCGTTGGCAACGATGACGGGCTTCCACCGCGCGCGCTCATCCCGCAGCAGCGCAGCGAACGCCTGCGGCGAGGTGCCGACGACTTCCATCATCTGCTGCGCCAGCAATTTCTCCGTGGCAGGGTCCTTCAGCACCGCGCCGATCTCGCGATAGAGCCGGTCGACGATGGCCCCGGGCGTGCCGGCCGGCGCCACCACCCCGATCCAGGCGCCCGCATCCACATCGGTGAGGCCCTGTTCGCGCAGTGTGGGAATCGATGGCAACAAAGCGGACCGCCTTGCGGTGGTCACGCCAAGCGCGCGTAGCTTGCCCGACTGGATGAACGGCTTCACCGCGAGCGCCGGCAGGCAGGCCATGTCGACCTCGCCGGACACCACCGCCATGACCGCCTGGCTGGATCCGGCATAAGGCACGTGGACAATCTGGGTGCCGCTGCGCGTCGCCACCAGTTCCATGGTGAGGTGCGAGAGCGAACCGTTGCCGATGGAGGCGTAGTTGCCTTTGCCCGGCCGCTTCTTGAGGTCGGCAATCAGCTCGCTCAGGTTGGTTGCCGGCAGATCGCTGCGGACCACCAGCAAGCTGGGCTGGTTGACCGCGACAGTGACAGGGATCAGGTCGCGCTCGGGGTTGTAAGGCATCTTCTTGTAAAGCAGCGCATTGTTAGCCAGCGGCCCGACTGCGCTTACCCCGATCGTGTAGCCATCCGGCGCCGCCTTGGCGACCGCGTCCGTGCCGATCATGCCGGCGCCGCCGGCCTTGTTCTCCACCACGACCGGCTGGCCAAGCCGTTTTCGCAGGCCCTCTGCGAGTATCCGCGCCAGGGTATCGGGCGTGGACGCGGGCGCGAACGGGGCGATCAGCTTGATCGGTTTGGTGGGCCAGTTGTCCTGGGCAAAGGCGGTACCGATCATGGCGGCGAGCGCCGCCAGCAAGAGCAGCAATGGCTTTCTCATGTTGTGTCTCCTTTATCTTTTTGGGTTCATCCGACTTTCGTGTGGGTCAGCGCAGCCGGATGTAGGTTGAGACCACCGCAGTGGAAGTAGACGGCGATCTTGAAGTGGTCCGGATTGCG
>NZ_BAAILO010000027.1:0-19541 GCF_054589115.1 Cupriavidus sp. 8B
CGCTTCATCTCGGCTCATCTCTTGGGGCACACATAGGACAACGTTTACAAGCCACTCAACGATGACCGCCGCACTGAATAAATCAGTCCTTCCCTAAGGGATAGTGTCCAAAATCAGGTCAGCGACGCTGAACTGACCATACGTAGAACAAAGGCAAGTTGTCATCGATTGATAGGCCAAGGTAAAGGAAAAAATCTCTTCCTCAAGGCTGCCATAGCCCTGCATCTTGAAAACCTTCCCAGGCATCCCTTGTGATGTACGCAAGCGTCACTTGGTATCGGGGTGACCGCTACGTCTCAAAGATCTACATCCCCGCGTCCGCATTGAAAACGGTACCCGCCATCACCGAACCCCAACGGCGGACGGTTAGCGAGCGCAAGCAAGCCTAAAGGCCCTGATTCAGTCCCTAGGGTAAACAAGGGATGAAAAATCCAGTCGCAGCCCCTAACATTCTATCATTAGAACTTTAGTAGTATTTAGTGACATGCAGGCCCGGCAGCGGTTGGCCAGGCTTCACCGTTGCGCTGGACGCTTCTATTCCTCCGGCGCGTTGCCGCCGCACCTCTGAGCTTCCGCCGGACCGGCGTGCCTCTTCTGTCTCATCAAAGGACGGTTTCCGACCTCTACTTCCTGCCAGTGAAAGGAACCACACATGACCGTAAGACTCCCAACCCAACTGACCACGTCCACCGGCGCCAAGCTGCCGCTGCCCGCCCTGCCGCAGGACAAGCTCCTGGCCGTCAACATCGAGCAGATCCCGCTGATCAAGGATGTCTTTCCGGGCATCCACATCCAGCCGCTGCGCCTGGCCCCGGAGCGCGGAGAGTGGGTCTTCATGGCCATCGTGGAACCCGGTCGTTCCCTCGATCTCGGTCGGCAAGCAGCGAACCATGGATGCCGCACTCACCGTTCAGGCACTGCGAGAAGAATCATGACTTCTATATAACGAGATGCCTTCAAGCAGTATAGAAGTGAGGTGAGTTTCTCTTTGTGAACATATCGAGGTAGGTTTGAGATGGACAGGAAAAGAACTGCGCTGCGCCGCGCGGTCGAGAAATGGCTTGGCGTCGATGCAACGACACCAACACGTATCACTCGGGTGCGCAAGCCGGGCCAGTATTTCGGATGCGTGCAACTCGATATCGGTCGCACCTCGGGAGTTCTTTCGTTGCTCTTCTTCCGTCATGCTGACGGCTCGTGGCGAGTGTTTCCGCCCAATAAGCTGGAGTTACGGTGACTGCCTCTCGCGAAGCGAGACGTCAACCCCTGTGGAACCGACTATTTGCTGCCAGTCCCATGTTCACGGCAACAATTACGCCCTTCCTTCGCGCTCTCATCACTGTCCCGCTAGCACCGGGCATTGGCAGGCATAGCTCCCGGCGCCATTGACGAATGAGTTCGTCACGACCATTAGTTTGCGCCAGCGGCGCGGCGGGTCGACGATGATCTTCAGCAAGCCGCGTCAGCACCGTTTGTCGCCTACTCACGTAGTATTCGATCGCTCCGAGCGGGGTCACGTTGTTCAATTCGGTATGTGGCGTACCTGTTGGCGACGATCCGGTGCTGCAAGCGATCGTGAAGCTGCAAAAGCGCTTCCCACAAACCTTTCCGAAGAGTCCTGCGCCCAAGTTACCGCTCAAGATCGGCATCTTTGAGGATCTCGTCCCGCACGTGCAGGAACTTGGCCTAACGGAGTTGGTATTGCGCGACGCGATCCGGACCCGGTGCCGCGGCACCCGCTACTGGACCTGCCTGGTGGAAGGTGCCGCGCGCGTGGATCTGGCGGGGCAGGAAGGACACGTTGCACAGGCCGATGCGAAACGAGCACAGGGACTACAAGCCCAACGTGCGGCGCGCACGCTGGCGTACCGACCCTGGAGCCGCTCCACTAGGGATGAAGGAACAGCACGCGTTGGGAGGGCAAGCCCGTGACCGTGGAGCAATCCCACACGAAGCAGGATGCGGGTCCGTTGGACTTCGGTGCAGGCACTCCCTCGGAACATTCACGTTCGTAAAAGAATCCACTTCCCCGCCCCCCGGCGCGGGTTAGTTCTGTTGCTACGGCGGACGGCCAAGACGACGTTCGCCACGCGCGCGGGTATGGGTTTCGGCACCACCCGCGCCGCTTTGTACAGCGAACACGATGCGCGGAACTATTCGACTCCGTCAGGTCGAAGTGCACGCCCTTGACTCTAACCTCACCGCTTCTCGTGGCGAGGCCCAGGCCGGCTATATGATTATCAAAACCTCGCCGTCGCTGCGCCGGGAGGAAGCTAGTCTGTGCGGCATTGGCGACATCCGACGAGCAAGGTGGTACGTCATCTGCACGTGCGCATCGAGGTGGTGCCAGAGTTCGCGCGGATCTAACGACAGCATGGCGGCAAGTACGACCAGCGCGCGACGCCAGGCAGCACCTACGCCATGGTCGACGGCTTCACCACCGTGACCAGCACGCCGGTCACGAACACTTCGATCATGCCTCAGGGCCGCGTCGGGTGAATGCCGCGCAGGATGCGGTCGAACCCGCGTGGCATGCGTGCTGCGCCATCGGCACGAGCACGTAGCACATCATGACCAAACCGGCCAGCGGGCGCAGGATCCTTTTGGCGAACACGTGCATCGCCACAAGCGTCATGTCGTCCGCGTAGAGTGTGCCTCTACGGCGCCCCATAGCGTGGACTCCATGCGCGAGCCCTTGAGGCCATGGCGAGAATCGGGTACGCGTTCGAGATCAGGAACAGGATCAGCCCAGTCACCACGAGCGGCAGCAAGCGGCGATAGGCTCGCGAACTGTCGCGATAGAGCGCGCCGCCGCAGCGCAGGCAGGTGGCACGTTCGTCCGGCTTCAGCGCCACGCGCCTATGGAGTGCGTCGCAATGCTCGCATGCAACCAGCTGGTGCGGAGCTGGCGGCGAGAAGTGGTTTCGATGCACCACGTGTCCCGGGATCGTTATCGGCCTCGTTACATGAGCCAAGCAGCGTGAGCGCAACGGAATCTTTCAAGATCTCTGGATTTCGCCCCATAATGACTTGCCCGTCATCATGACAAGTAGTATCGTGATGATTAAATCGTAAACGTTCCGCGCGCTCGGCCACGAGACGCCAGGCACCGGCGCGGACTCTTTGAGGAGGTTAATGCGGCATGCATCACTTGAACCCGACATCCGATCCGCAAAATGATCCCGCGACGGCTTTGCCCTACGCATTTCCGCCGGGAACGACGTTGCCAAACGCGGGCGCTGAGTACGCAATCGACGCGTGGCAACGCAATGTGCTGTTCGCCGACGTGATGCGCGAGCGCGGCAACCAATACCAGGCGCACTTGCATGAGCGCACACCCAATGTGCTCGATTTCGCTGCCGAGTTGATCCTGGATGGGCGCACCTTGCCGCGTCCGGTCAGCTACGGCCTCGTGCGCATCATTTCGCCTGACGACCTGCAACCCGATCGCATTGCGACCGAAGTGCACGACGCGGGCCGTTTTCGTCCGTTCGTCGTGTTCGACCCGCGCGCGGGGCACGGGCCTGGCATTGGCGGCTTCAAGCGCGACAGCGAAATCGGCGCCGCGTTGCGAGCGGGACACCCGTGCTATTTCGTAGGCTTCCTTCCTGACCCCGTACCCGGTCAGACAGTCGAAGATGTCATGCATGCCGAAGCGACGTTCCTCGAGAAAGTTATCGAACTGCATCCGGATAGCCCTGGAAAGCCCGCCGTAATCGGCAATTGCCAGGCGGGCTGGCAGGTACTGATGACAGCCGCGATGCGACCCGACCTGTTCGGGCCGATCATCGTCGCGGGCGCGCCCGTTTCGTATTGGGCAGGCTGGCGCGGCAAAAATCCGATGCGCTATTCCGGAGGTTTGCTCGGTGGTTCATGGCTGACCGCGCTCACGGGCGATCTCGGCGACGGCCGCTTTGACGGCGCGTGGCTCGTGCAGAACTTCGAGAACCTCAACCCGGCCAACACACTCTGGCAAAAGTACAACAACCTGTATGCGAATATCGATACGGAAGCGCCACGGTATTTAGGCTTCGAAAAATACTGGGGCGGCCACGTGTTCCTCAACGCGGCAGAAATGCAATACATCGTCGACAACCTATTCGTCGGCAATCGGCTCGCGCGCGGCGATATCGTTATGTCGGATGGCGTGCGTCTCGACCTGCGCAATATCCGGTCGCCGATTGTGGTGTTCTGCTCATACGGTGACAACATCACGCCGCCACCCCAGGCGCTCGGTTGGATTACCGACCTGTATCGCGACGACGCCGACCTGTTCGGGCACGACCAGACCATCGTCTACGCAACCCATGACAACATCGGCCATCTCGGCATCTTCGTCTCGAGCAGTACGGGCCGCAAGGAGCATCGCGAATTCGTGAGCAACATCGATCTCATCGACCTGTTGCCGTCCGGCCTGTATGAAGCGCACATGGGGGCGAGGACCGAAGCGACGCCGCATGCTGACCTCGTCGAAGGCGATCACGTGTTGTCGATCTCGCCGCGCAGCATCGATAATGTGCGGGCTATCGTGCAGCCAGACGCGGAAAGCGACCGTCGTTTCGCAACAGCAGCCTATGTGTCCAATTTCAATCTCGGCCTCTATCGCAACTGTGTACAACCGTGGCTACGCATGTGCGTAACGCCGTGGAGCGCAGATCTCGCGAGCAAATTTCATCCACTGCGGATCCCCTACGAGTCTTGGTCGGACCGTCATCCGCTGGCATCGAGCGTCGCCCAGGCCGCGCAAAGCGTGAGAGAGTCGCGCAAGGCCGCCCCTGCCGATAATCCATTCTGGCAAATGCAAAGCGTGGTATCGGACTCAATCGAGGCGTCGCTGAATTGCTATCGTGACATACGTGACGCGGCGGTCGAACAGCTCTTCGAAGCCATCTACAGCGCCCCCTGGCTGCAGGCCCTCGCCGGGCTCCCCCCGCAACGCGACGACGGCCGATCTGCCGTATCGGATGAATCCGGGGATGTCGACGATCGTCACGCAGCGATCGCCGCAGAAAACGAACGGCTGCGCCATTGCATGACAACGGGTGGCCTCATCGAAGCGAGTGCGCGCGCGCTGCTCTATGTGCGTCGTACGCACCGCGAAGCTGACGAACGCGGCTTCAATCTCGCGCGCGCTATGCTCAGCACGCTGTCCGATCGCGGCATTCTTTCGTTCAAGCAGGTTGTTCGCGAGCAAGCCAAGTTGCTGCGCCTTGACGCCGATGCCGCAATCGATGCACTACCCGGCATGCTGTCCGGCGCGCCGCCCGCGGAGGTCCGTAACGCCGCACGCGACATCGAAAAGCTCAGCACCACGCTGCCGCTCGACGAACACGAACGCGCCGATCTGGCGCGTGTTCTGACCATTTTTGAGTCGGCAGCGAAGACGAAATCGGCGCCGCGTGCCAACGCCCGCCAGCAGGTCAAGTAACTGCGCGTGTGATCGCGCGTGCCCGGTGGTTGATCGCTGTCGGGCCCCAGGAATTTTTGCCAATCGAGGACACACGACATGGAACACAAACGCGAAAAATATGGGCAGTTGATCGCTTTCGCGGAAACGCTGCCGCCGTTGCCGACCGCCGTTGCGCACCCATGCGATCACGACTCCTTGTCCTCAGTGATCGAAGCCGCGCGCCTCCGTCTGATTGCGCCGATACTCGTGGCGCCGCGCGCAAAACTCGAGGCGGCTGCACGGGAAGGCAACCTCGACCTCGGCGATCTGCCCATCGTCGACGTGCCACACAGTCACGCGGCGGCAGAAGTCGCCGTGCAACTCGTGCATGAAGGTAAGGCGCAAGCACTGATGAAAGGTTCGCTGCACACGGACGAACTGATGGCAGCGGTCGTCGCGCGAGGCACCGGCCTGCGCACCGAACGGCGCGTCAGCCATTGCTTCGTGATGGACGTGCCCGGCCAGGCCGACGCGTTGATCATCACCGACGCAGCCGTGAACATCTCGCCGACACTCGATGAAAAACGTGACATCGTGCAGAACGCCATCGACCTCGCCCAGGCATTGCGATTTCCGTCCACGCGGGTGGCGATCCTGTCGGCGATGGAAACCGTGAACTCGAAGGTGCCGTCGACACTCGATGCCGCCGCATTGTGCAAAATGGCCGACCGCCAGCAGATCACAGGTGGGATTCTCGACGGCCCGCTCGCCCTCGACAATGCGATCAGCGAAGAGGCCGCGAAGATAAAAGGCATTTCGTCGCCAGTGGCCGGGCATGCCAACGTGCTCGTCGTACCGAACCTCGAAGCCGGCAATCTGCTCGCCAAGAGCCTGTCATTTCTCGCCGGTGCGGATGCCGCCGGTATCGTGCTTGGCGCGAGGGTTCCCATTATTCTCACCAGCCGTGCCGATTCGGTGATCACGCGGCTTGCGTCGTGCGCGGTCGCTTCGCTCGTCGCACTTGCGCGGCGCGAGAAGCCTTCTGCCGCCATCGTCTAAAGGGTTCACGCATGGACGTCATTCTGGTCATCAATGCGGGGTCATCCAGCATCAAGTTTCATGCATTCGCGGCGAGCGACGGCGCGCTTGACCCAATCGCCGGCGGCAAGCTGGAGGAAATCTACACCAACCCGCGCTTTCAGGTCAAACGGCAAAGCGGCGAGATCATCGACGACAAGCGCTGGCCGGAGGGCGAACGTCTCGGCCACGACAAGGCGATTGCATTCCTGCTGGAATGGCTACGTGGACACGCAGGCGACGCCAGGCTGCTGGCCGTCGGCCATCGCGTCGTGCACGGTGGTGAACGTTATTCGGCGCCCGTACGCGTCGACGCGAAGGTGATGGCCGAACTGGAAGCGCTCATTCCCCTCGCGCCGCTGCATCAGCCGCATAACCTCGCGGCGATCCGGTCGATCCAGGCGAGCAACCCAGTGGTACCGCAAATCGCATGCTTCGACACGGCGTTCCACCATACCCAGCCCGACGTGGCGACCCGCTTCGCGCTGCCACCCGAGATTACCCAGCGCGGCGTTCGGCGCTACGGGTTTCATGGTCTCTCGTATGAGTACGTCGCAAGTGTCTTGCCGCAATACGACGAGCGCGCCGCCTACGGCAGGACAGTGGTGCTGCATCTCGGCAATGGCGCCAGTATGACGGCGCTGCATCACGGCAAGAGTGTCGCGAGTACGATGGGCTTCACGGCCGTCGAAGGGCTCGTCATGGGCACTCGCTCGGGAAGCCTCGATCCGGGGGTGGTGCTGTGGATGATGGAGGAGGCGCACATGGATGCCCGCGAGATCGAATCACTGCTTTACAAGCGCTCTGGGTTGCTTGGCGTCTCCGGCATTTCGAGCGACATGCGCACGCTGCTCACGAGCGACACGCCCGCTGCGGCCGTTGCCGTCGACCTCTTCTGCTATCGGATCTCGCGCGAAATCGGTTCGCTCACGGCCGCGCTCGGCGGCCTCGATGCGATTGTCTTCACGGCGGGTATCGGCGAATATGCGGCCCCCGTGCGCGAGCGCGTGTGTCGCGCGGCCGCATGGCTTGGCGTCTCGCTCGACCCGCAGGCGAATGCGAAGCACGGACCGCGCATCAGCGATCCGCAAAGCGCTGTCGATGTCTGGGTCATCCCGACCAACGAAGAACTGATGATTGCCCGGCACGCACTGCACCGGCTGGAGGGGTAAGAAGCTTTCTGCGCAGCCGTTCGCGGACCCCAAGGATTTAATCGTCGGCATCGCGAACGAGCATTCGATCGCTTATGGATGTGCACAGGCATTCCGCGAGCTTGGGGCGCAACTCGCCGTCACGTATCCGAACGAAAAGGCAAAGACTTACGTTGAACCGCTCGCGCGGGAATTGGGCGCTTCAATTGTCTTGACGCTCGATGTTTCGAAACCTGGCGAACTCGAGGCCGCCTTCGATTCGATTCGCGACACGTGGGACGGCTCGACGTCGCCATCCATTCAATCACGTTCGCACCGAAGAACGATCTGAAAGGCGGTCTGTTGAACAGTTCGGCGGAAGGCTTCGCGCAAGCGATGGACGTCTCGTGTCATTCGTTCATCCGTATGGCGCGTCTCGCCGCGCCCTTGATGGATGAAGGCGGCGCCCTGTTTGCGATGAGCTACCTCGGTGCGACTCGCGTCGTACCGAACTACGACCTGATGGACCCAGTGAAGGCGGCGCTCGAAGCAACCTGCCGATATCTCGCGCGCGAACTCGGCCCGAAGCGCTTCCGCGTCAAAAAGCAGAAGATCAGTGGCGGCACGCGCAGCGAACTCGGTCGTCAATGCCGTGACACCTTCTCGAGCTTGAAGAAGACCTGTCGAAAGCTGGGAATCTCGTTCTGGGACTACTTTGCCGACCGCAACTCACACCAATTGCATTCCCCTCCTTCCCCACATCCTCGAGCATCGCATCGCTCTCTCCACCTGAGCCGCGTGGTGCCATTTGCCTCGTTTTGTTGAGAAGTTACGATTTCTCCCTCCTTTGAAACACCAGAGACCCACCTTCTCCCGCTCGCCGCTACAGCATGCGCTCGGCCTCGTCGAGCAGGCTCGTGCACGACAACATCGCTGCGCGTGCGAAGCGCACCAGCGCAAACGTACGCACCAGCGGTGGATCGCCGGGAACGCGCGCCGTCAGCAACTCCAGCTCATGCCCGGGCACCGTGCTGCCTTCCGGCAAAATCACATTCATCAGGCTTAGCCGCCTGCGCCGGCATTCAATGGAGAAGCACGACCTTGCATCCTTGAACACCGCCACCATGCCCTCCAACTGGCGCTCAAGCGCGCCGGACTTGTCACCCAGTTCGCCCAGCTCCCTGCCGTTCTGTTCGATCTGCTCGCGCAGCCGGGCCCGCTCCCCGGTGTCCGCCTGCTCGTCGCCGCCCATCACCGAACGCATACCGGTGCTCTGCCGTTCCAGCAGGCGCAAGCGCGCCTTCAGCAAACCGTGCTCGCGCTCCAGCATGTCGCGCCGCGATGTGTCGGCAGCAATATTGGCAAGGCTCTGAAGAGCCATCTGATCCAGCATTCGCCTGGCGATCTCCTCGCGCAGCGCCGCATCGGTCGAGCCGCAAATCCGGACCTCATGGTCACTGAAGCTGACCGTGGTCTGCGGCACCTCGGCACGCATCACATCCCCTTCGAGGGCCATGCCCAGCGTACGGCGCTCCGTCATGGTCATGCCCAGCACCGCGTACGCTTCGTCCGCACCCGCCGACGCCTCGAAAAACTCGCGCAGGTCCGATGAGCGGCTGAAGGCGAGCTCCACGTCATGCGCGGTGCCGAAGAAAGCATGAATATAGGGGTCGGATCCCCACGCCGCCACACTGGCTTCCCGCGGCGCGGGAAGGCCGGCTACGAGGTCCCGTACGTAATCGAGCGCCACGCCGATCGCGGGGCCGAGCCGTTGCTCATAGCGCGGTACCAGCCGCAGGCGCGGGCTGAGCCCGAGCACGCGCTCCGTCAACCCGGCAATCTCTTGCTCGTCATGCGGGTGCGCGCCGGCCTCACGTCGGCGCAACCAGTTCAGAATACTCATGCAACAGCTCCCTTCACCGCGCGTCGCTCTGCTCTGCGAGGTCAGCTATAGCGCTCCGCCATGACCAGCGCGCTGAGGTTGTGGCCTTTCCAGAACATGTTGTGGATGCGCGGCTGAAGCTTGCGCAAGGCATCCGGCTCGAGGGAATGAAAGGTCAGCGTCACGGCTGGCCGCGACCCGTCCCCCGGAACATGCTCGATTTCGTCGAACGGTGGGAAGCCGTACTTGACCAGGAATGCCTTGATCTCGTCATCGGTGGTGCTGCTGTCGATATTGTCCAGTAGTAGCAAGGACATGATTCACTCTCCTCAGTTGCTGCCGCGGCGCGCTACGCCATGATGTTGACGCCGCCATCCACATACAGCGTTTCTCCCGACAGCCGCCGCGCAAAGGGCGTCGCAAGAAACGCGCAGGTAAAACCGACATCGTGGATGTCGACCAGTTCTCCCACTGGCGCGCGCTGCGCCGCGTCGTTGAGCATCAGGTCGAAGTCCTTCAGTCCGGAGGCGGCGCGGGTCTTGAGCGGTCCCGGCGATATCGCATGCACCCGGATGCCCTTGGAGCCGAGCTCGTAAGCCAGGTAGCGCGAAACGGCCTCCAGCGCGGCTTTCACCGGACCCATGACGTTATAGTTCGGCACCACTCTGTTTGCGCCGTAATAACTCATCGTAAACATCGTGCCGCCGTCCGGCATCAGAGGCACCGCCAGCCGCGCCATGCGGATAAAGGAGTGGCAGGAAATGTCCATGGCCTTGCCGAAGCCCTCCGCGGAACAATTCAGCAAGCCGCCCTGCAGATCGTCCTTTGGCGCCCAGGCAATCGAATGCACGAGCATATCGAGCTTGCCCCACGTCTTTTCGATTTCCGCGAACACGGCCTCAAGCTCCCCTTCGCGCGACACATCGAGCGGCATAAAGATCGGGGCTTCCAATTCCTTCGCTATCGGCTCCACATACTGCCTGGACTTCTCGTTCACATAGGTGATCGCGAGGTCGGCGCCCAGCTCCCGAAAGGCCTTTGCGCAGCCATAGGCGATTGACTGGTCGTTGGCGATCCCACAGACCAGCGCCTTCTTGCCCGCCAGGATCGGCCACAGTGTTTCCGCTGTCATATTGCTGCTCCATCGAAGAACATCTCCGGCACCCGCGCGGGCACCACAAGCCTGGCCTGTGTCGCCTCTTGTACCTGCTCGACCGACACGCCGGGCGCCGTCTCCATCAACACCGCCTTGCCCGTGGCGAACGAAATCACTGCCAGTTCGGTAACGACAAGGTCCACTGGCCGCAGCCCGGTCAGCGGCAAAGTGCATTGGCTGACCAGCTTGGACTTGCCCTTTGCGCAATGCTGCATGGCCACCACAACGCGCCTGGCGCCAGCCACCAGGTCCATGGCACCGCCCATTCCCGGCACAAGCTTGCCGGGAATGGTCCAGTTTGCAAGGTGCCCGGCCTCATCGACCTCCAGTGCGCCCAGCACCGTCATGTCGAGGTGATGCCCGCGGATCAGGCCAAAGGACATGGCGCTGTCGAACGTACAGGCCCCGGGCAACGCGGTGACCGGCTGGCCCGCCGCGTCGGTCAGGAAGCCTTCGGCCATGCCGGCCTCCGGGATTGGGCCGGTGCCAATCAGGCCGTTCTCGGACTGGAAAAAGATGTGCATGCCTTGCGGCACATAGTTGGCCACCAGCGTGGGGATGCCTACGCCGAGGTTGACCAACATGCCGTCGCGCAGTTCTTGCGCCACGCGCCTGGCTATCACCGTTTGTGCGTCCATGGTCTTTCCTGTTCCTGCGCCTGCCGGCGTCATTGATGCGCGATGAGGTAATCCACCAGGACCGATGGCGTCATCACATGGTCGGGCGAAATCATGCCGACCGGCACGATGTGCGCGGCATCCACGATGACCGTCGCGCCCGCCATGGCGATGACAGGGTTGAAATTGCGCGCTGTCAGCGCATACACCAGATTGCCCTGGTAGTCCGACACGAATGCCTCGACCAGCGCAAAGTCGGCGCGCAGCGGTTTCTCCAGCAGATACTCGACGCCCTCCACCTCCAGCTTGCGCTTGCCTGCCTCGACCAGCGTCCCGACGCCGGTCTGCGTCAGGATGCCGCCCAGCCCGCAACCGGCCGCGCGGATGCGTTCGATCAGGGTCCCCTGCGGCACCAGGTCGACCTCCAGCGCACCCACGATCATCTGGCGCTGAGTTTCGGGATTGAGGCCGATGTGACTGACGATTGCCTTGCGCAAGACGCCCGCCGCAACCAGCTTGCCTATGCCCCTGCCTGGCACCGCGGTATCGTTGGCGATCACCGTGAGGTCCCGCTTGCCCTGGCGCAAGAGTTCGTTCATCAGCCGCTCCGGCGTGCCGACGCCCATGAAGCCGCCGACCATGACCGTTGCGCCGTCAGGGATCAAGGCGACCGCATCTTCGAGTGAGATGATCTTCATAGCGCCTCCGTTCCGATCACCGACCTGGTGTGCCTTGCGATCATCAGTTCCTCATTGGTCGGGATGACCCACACCGGCACCCTGCTGGATGGCGCACTGATTCTCGGCTCGCCCCTGGCGTTCGCCCCGGCATCAAGCGCAATGCCAAGCCAGGCCGCCTGCCGGCAAACCTGCTCGCGAATCGGCGCGGCATGCTCGCCGACGCCGGCGGTAAATACGAGCGCACCAGCCCTTGTGCCGCTGCCGCCAGCGACCCAAGCCCGCTCTGTGCGAGGCGCTTGCATACGAATAGCAACCGTTTCATCGCAAAATCTCATGACCTTTCCTCGGCTCCTTGTGCTGCCCGTGTGCTGTTCAAACTGGACTCCGTGACACCACTCGACAAAGACTGGCACACGGGCGCCGATCCGCCTTGTGCTACGTCAAGGAATGCGTGTTTGGCCTTGAATGGGTGCTGCTTTCGGCATAACGCCCGAGCCAGGCGGTCACCGAAGCGGCGTTGCGCGCCCGCTTTCCCGGAAACGCGCGCGCCTTGATCGTGTCGGCAAAGCGGCGCAGCAGCATGATCGTGTGGAAATTCTCATCTCATTACCCAGTCTTTCACGAAGCGAAGCACTCGCTGGAATGTCCTACGGCAAAGTAGTCCACCCAGCCCCGCAGCACGGGATTGATCAATTGCACCACTCGATCAACCGGCTGCGACTGGTATCGCCAGCGCGTCGAACGGTTGCGGCATCGGAACCGATGCCGACTAGTCAGCGGCTAGTTGATCCAAATCAAGTGTTATGGGCAGAATCGCGACTAAAAAAGAATCATTGAGCCGATGCGCTCGCGTGACCTGCTTGAAGACCAGCCTGGTCGCCAAACGCGGAGACGTGCGCCGGTGATACGGCACCGCAGTCGGATTCAGGTTCGCTCGGCGGGTGTCGAGTCGTTGTTTGGGGACCCCGTCACAGGCCTGCTGGCTTCGAATTGCGGCCTGCCGAATCAAGCTGGCGCGAACGAACAACATTCAAAGAGAGCGCTCCCGTAACAAATTCGCTTTTTCAACGCCCCCCGCCCGGGATATTCGATGAACCCGTTCGATGGGCTGCCGCCAGACTGGAGTCTCGAAGAGCACGACTTGGCGACGGTACTTCGTCTGACAGGCGACTGGAACGCCTGCGAGACTGGCATTCGCAGCGCCGCCGAGGTAGAGCGCATTCTCGACGAAGCTGGCAAGAAGACGCTTCGGCTGGACGCCAGCAGCCTGGGTCGGTGGGATAGTGCGCTTATTGCTCTTGTGAAGACCCTTCGCGACTCAGCCTGTACGCGGCGAGCTCGCGCCGTTCAGATCGACGAGTCAGGTCTTCCGGACGCGGCACGACGACTGCTTGCCCTGGCGGCTGCGGGCACGACTGAAGCCGCCAGCGCCGCGGAGTCTTATCCTTCATTGACGACTCGAGTCGGTGAGGCTTATTTCGATGCGTGGTTCAAAACAGTGGGGGTTGCGGCGCTGGTGGGGGAAACCGCATTGCGGGGCGCCGCGGCCACCGTCCATCGGACACGCACCAGCGGCGTTGATGTCATGCAATGCGTGCGTGAAGCCGGCGCTGGGGCGCTCATAGGGGGCGCGGTTTGGCCGTTTTTTGGGGGACAATGCAATGTCTAAGATCCGGAAAGAGGCGAAGGTCGACGATTCCAAATCGGGCAACAAGCTAGGCAACAAGGCATACCAGAAGGAACTGGCCCTGCTTCATGCTGAACTTGTCAAGTTGCAGGAATGGGTAGTAAAGACTGGCGCCAAGATCTGCATTGTGTTCGAGGGACGCGATGGCGCGGGCAAGGGCGGGGTAATCAAGACGCTCACCGAACGCGTGAGTCCGCGAATTTTCCGAGTGATCGCGCTGCCAGCGCCCACGGATCGGGAAAAGACCCAGATGTACTTGCAGCGCTATCTTCCGCACCTGCCGGCGGCTGGCGAAGTCGTGCTGTTCGACCGCAGTTGGTACAACCGCGCATGTGTCGAGCGCGTCATGGGCTTCTGCACGGAGGCGGATGTGCAGATGTTCATGATGACTACACCGCTCGTGGAGCGTGCCATCATCGACTCTGGAGTCATCCTCATCAAATACTGGCTCGAAATCAGCTACGAAGAGCAGACGCGCAGGCTCGAAGCCCGGATTCACGATGAGCGCAAAATCTGGAAACTTTCGCCGATGGATCTCGAATCCTATCGCCGCTGGTACGACTATTCGCGGGCGCGCGACGCGATGTTCAGCATGACCGACACTGCGTTCTCGCCGTGGCATGTTGCACGGGCGGACCGCAAGAAGCGCGCCCGCCTGAACATCATCAGCCATCTGCTCAGCGTGGTTCCGTACGAGACTGTCCCGCGGGAGAAGGTGTCGTTGCCCCAGCGACAGAAGGCCGGGGGGTATCGCGAATCGGACCATCATTTCAGGTATGTGCCCGAGAAATTCTGAGCAATGCCGCATTGCGTCTGGCAGGGAACGAGGATTGCGGAACGCCCGCTGAAAGCCCCGATGACGCGCGCCCGGATGCCCCTTCTTGTTCGAGCAACGCGTCGACGCGCAGGACCAAAGTCCAGTTCCGCTGGCGTGCCCGAGTGACATGATGTAATCGGCAAAGCGGGACGGACGGAGAGCATGTTGTGCGAGCGTGCTTCCTCCGAATGGTTCGAACTGCGATTCGACTTACGGATTCTAGGAACGATCGGGATGTACCGGATCGAAGAACCCCGGCTTGGCGGGCTGCGTATCAAGGAATGGCGGCGCCGCGCGCACCTGGCGGTCAGCCTGTTGTTTCTGGTGCTGCTGGGATCGTCGGTGGGGCTTGTGCTGCTCGACCACTCGGATGCGCCGTTGCCCACGAAGATGTTCACGGCCTTGTGGGATGCGGTCAACCTTGTCACGACCCTGGGCAACTTCTCGGACTTCAATCCGGACCAGAAGATATTCATGCTGGTCGCGATACTTGCAACGATGGTGGTTGCCGGCTACGCGTTGCGCCAGCTGACGGGGATGCTGTCGGGCGACGACGTGATGATCTTCTGGGAGAACAGGGCCATGGAGCACAAGCTGGAAACGCTGAGCAACCATGTCGCGATCTGCCCGTTTGGTCCGGTCGGCCAACTGGTCGCCGCCCGTCTGCGAGTCGCGGGAGCGACCGTGCTCGTGCTGGATACCGACGCAAAGCAGGCCGAAAAAGCATCTGGACTGGGATACATGGTCATCCTGGGCGATCAGAACTCGTTCGACGACGTACTCGAGCGTGCCAGGCTGGATACCGCCAGTGCGCTGTTCGTGACGGGCACCGATCCGAACAGCAATCTGGAGATCACGCTGGTGGCGCACACGCTCAATCCCGGGCTCCAGATCGTAGTGTCAGGTGAGAACGATCTGCGCAGGATGTTGCTCGAGAAGGCGGGCGCGTCGACCGTCATCGACCAGAACGACATCGTTGCGTGCGCCATGGTTGGGCAGATCGATGCTCGGCAGGCGCAACGGACATGAAGCAGGTGCTCGACAAGCGCAATCTGCTGGCGGTCTGCCGCCTGTACCGGCGCGGTTACGCATCTGCTGCACCGGCTGGCCTCATGGCATTGGGGGTAGCATACGTTTGCGCAATGCGGGCGCCCGAATGTCCGCCGTGACGATCTGGACTTGCTCACTGCCCGTCAGGAAGGAGGTTTCACACCGGAGTCGGCCATGCAAGTGGACATGCTGAAGCCGGTTGGCGGAGGCGAACAGGCAGGATCCGGCAATGGCATGGTCTCCTCCGGCGCCCGATTCGCGGACGCATCCGGTATCGCTGGGGCGACCTGTGAATGATCTGGGGATTTGATGACAATAGGGAATCCACGCGACTATGGGACACGATTCATCAAAACATCCCACTAGCGGCTTTCGCATTCCGGTGCTGGAGTGGGTCCGCGACTATCAGAAGGAGTGGATCAAGCCGGATATCATTGCCGGTGTGACCGCCGCGGCGGTCGTTCTTCCGAAGGCCTTGGCATACGCGACTGTCGCGGGGCTGCCCGTGCAGGTCGGGCTGTATACGGCCTTCCTTCCGATGGTGATCTACGCGTTCCTGGGATCGTCGCGGCCGCTCAGCGTGAGCACCAGCGCAACGATCGCCATCCTCGCCGCAGCGGCCCTCGCCCGGGTGGTCCCGGATGGAGGGACGACAGACCTGCTGAGAGCCTCTGCAACGCTGACGTTACTGGTCGGGGCCATCCTCATACTCGCCGCGCTCCTGCGGTTGGGATTCGTTGCCAACTTCATTTCCGATCCGGTGCTGACCGGATTCAAGGCCGGTGTCGCGGTCGTCATCGTGCTGGATCAGTTGCCGAAGCTGCTCGGCGTTCACTTTCCCAAGGGGTCGTTTTTCCACAACGTGCTGGCCATCGTCACGGGTATTCCACACGCGTCAGCAGCGACAGTCGCGGTGGGGGCGATTACGGTGGGCATTCTGGTGGCAATCGAGCATTTCTTTCCACGGGCACCCGCGCCGCTGATTGCGGTGGCTTGCGGGATCGGCGGCGTGAGCCTGCTCGGCCTGCAGTCTCACGGGGTCGACATTGTCGGTCATGTGCCGACGGGCTTCCCTTCCGTCACCATGCCGGCCCTTTCGCTTGTCGCGCCGCTTGGGCCAGTTGCCGCGGGCATTGCACTAATGAGCTTTACCGAAACGATCGCGTCTGGGCGAGCGTTCGTTGAGAGCGGGGAACCTGCGCCACAGGCGAATCGGGAGTTGCTGGCGATCGGTCTTGCCAATGTGGGAGGCGCGCTACTGGGCTCCATGCCGGCGGGCGGAGGAACGAGCCAGACGGCCGTGAACCGTCTCGTGGGCGCCCGCAGCCAGCTTGCCGAACTGGTCACGGCTGCCGTCACGCTGGGCACGATGCTGCTGCTTGCGCCCTTCATCGGACTGATGCCGCACGCCACGCTGGCAGCGGTTGTTATCGTCTATTCGATCGGCCTGATCAAGCCCTCGGAATTTCGCGCGATTGTCGCTGTGCGACGCACAGAGTTCGTGTGGGCGCTGGTTGCGGTCTCCGGCGTCGTGCTCTTCGGCACCCTGCTGGGCATCCTCGTCGCCATTGTCGTGTCGCTCCTGGCGCTTGCTCACCAGACGTCCGATCCACCGGTATATGTGCTGCGCCGCAAGCTTGGCACGAACGTGTTCCGTCCTGTGTCCGCGGAGCACCCCGACGACGAGGCTTTTCCCGACCTCCTGTTGTTGAGGCCGGAAGGGCCCATCTTTTTTGCCAACGCCGAGCGCGTCGGCCAGAAGATCCGCACGCTGATCGAGCAAACTCATCCCCAGATTGTCGTGCTCCATCTGCGCGCCGTAATCGATCTCGAGTACACGGCGCTCAAGATGTTGACGGAAGCGGAAAAGGAGCTGCGCAGGCAGGGCATAACGCTCTGGCTCGTGGGTCTCAACCCGGGCGTACTGGCGATGGTGCAGCATTCACCGCTCGGCGAGACGCTCGGGCGCGACCGGATGTTCTTCAATCTGGATCAGGCGGTCGCGGCATGGGAGGCGCAGCAACCACCGGGGGTCGTGCGGGGAGCGACGCACTGAGTTCGCCGACTGCCTGCTCTCACATTCGTGCCGCTTGGCCCTCGCGTACCCGGCGGCCATTTCTTCCACGTAGGCCAGCGTCCGGCCGGTCGGGTTGCCTCAGCCGGGCAACTCTCCGGAATGACGATCGATGTTGCGGGTCCGTCCGCGCCTCGCTGAGGCGGCGAGCGCCCTACTGCGTCGAGTGGTAGGTGTTGCAAGTGGCGGCAAGCCTTCTACAAAGATTCAGATCATAAAGAGTCCTCGAGGTCGGGCTGCGTGGGCTCGACTAACGTAAGGGGAGACGGCTGGTGCGCACGTGAGACATCGACGTCTCACCAACTTCTATCCGCCGGTAGTACCGGCCTCATCCTTTATGCGCGTGGCGCCGGATAGTGCAATCCGGGAGATGTGCCCCATCTAATTATCGGCCGCGCTCAGCAGGCCAGCGATCTGCGCGGGCACAACTCATCTCACCCTCGATTGTTTTGCGACATCGCAACTGATGTCATGCCAGTTTGAACTGGGCCCCGTCGGGAATGATGCCTTCCGTTAGGTAACGCCATAGTGCAATCACGAGGCGCCTGGCGAGCGCGACGATGGCAATGCGGCGGGCACGGCGGTTGGGCCCGGTACCTTGGGTGCGCTCGTTGAACCATCGTGTAAGCGCACTGCCAGGCTGGTATCGGAGCCAGCCCCAAGCCATCTCGATAAGCTGAACCCGTACCCGTCGATTGCCTTGCTTGCTAATACCCTGATCGACCCGGCTCTGGCCGCTGTCGTAGGGCTGGGGCACGAGTCCTACGCACGCGCCGAGCTGTCGGCGGTTGCGGAACTGCCGCCAGAACAGTTCGAGCATAAGACGCGATGCACCAATGTCACCCACTCCCCTCAAGCGCTTGAGCCAGGTGATTCGCTCACGTACCGGCTCGGGTAGGCGGTCATGAAGAGTACGCTGGAGATCCTTGAGTTGCTGCTCGGCGAGTTCCAGGCGATGCGATTCACGCAGCAACCGTTCGCGCAGTTCGTCTGGCAACGGCGAGCCGTCGTGGCAGGTCAGTTCGCCGCGAGCGAGCCGCTTGGCGAATGCACGGTGGTCAACCTCGTCCCAACAGCCAACGGTAACAAGCAGTTTGCGCATGCGGTCGCGGTGCTGCATGACTTCCTTCTGCAGTTGTCCGCGATCGCGAATCAGATGACGCGACGCTTCATCCTGCAGAGAGGGCGCACGCACCACCCGCATACGGTCTCGCTCGCCATGTAGCCATGCACGTAGATTGGTGACGAGCTTGATTGCATCGAGGCGGTCCGTCTTCGCACGCCGCTTGTGGCGCTCCACCGGGATGCTCGCGGCATCGACCATATAACAGTCGATGCCGCGCGAGCGCAGCGACCGAAGGATCCAGAATCCGTCCTGTCCAGCTTCGTAGCTCACGACCACACGCACATGCGAAGGCAGCGACCACTTGCGCTTTTGCTGCTCGATCAGATCAAGCACGGCCTGCAGTCGAGAAGCGGCTTGTAGAGCACCGACCGAGTGAACCGCGGGTTGCTCCCTGAATCCGTCGTGAAGTGCAACCTTCCATTGTGCGGCCGACAGTTCGAGAGATACCGCCAGGATGGCGTCTTCAGCATGTAGTTCGGTAGCGTGATCGGCGTTCATGATGCCCTCCATTGAGCGAGCTCGTGCCCCATCAATCCTACTGCTAGCCGTCTTGGCGATTCTTCCCCTACATAGGATCTAATTCCGCTAATGGCGATCACTAATTGTGCAAATGTGGGTGCCAACCAGGATGGGTTTGCGATGAAGGTGCAAGATGCCCTTTGTCCTGCTGACGCTTGCGGGCGCTTTCAATGGCGTGAAGTGTAGTAATCGCGCTCCCTTTTTGAAGTAACCTTGATTCGCGCCCGTGATTACGCTCATAGCATGGCGGTTTCAAGTCCCAAGTGCAACACCCCGTCAGTGAATTGAAGTTGGGGGATGAGAAACTTGTTTGAGCATACGAGCGAACACCTCGAGT
>NZ_BAAILO010000028.1:0-348 GCF_054589115.1 Cupriavidus sp. 8B
GGCCGGAGCTTGCAAAGGCAACTGAACAAGCTCGGGTTGACCAGGCAAAGCGGTAACCAACCCGCTACGTTGCGAATAGGTGCAAGGCCAACGTTGGGATGCTTCCTCAGTCCCAACCTCTTGAAGCTCCGGTTGCAGACAAGCGACAGGGTAAGCACGAAACGGATCGGGGCAGATCGCCGGTTCGCAACATTGCCGAGGGGAGACCTCCCAACGGGAGGCGTCACCAGGCCCGTAAGGGCAGCTTTTAGGAGAGATTGCCTTGGCAGTCTTTGTGTTAGACAGGAGCGGCAATCCGCTCATGCCCTGCAGTGAGAAGCGGGCGCGGCTGTTGCTGGCGCGCGGCCG
>NZ_BAAILO010000029.1:0-3376 GCF_054589115.1 Cupriavidus sp. 8B
CGTTTGTTTCATCCTTGTCTTTGTTTTTCATGCCTTCACCTTCAACGCGCCACGCTTTCCGCCGGATGACCTGTAGCTGAATTGATCAGCATTTCCTTAGAGACGCCCTGGTAGTCGTGCATGCCTTCATCGAGGCCAGGCACTTTTCCCGCGATGGGCCCGGGCACCTGATGATCGGCATGTGAATGCGAAGATGCGAGGAGCACCGATACGAGCAGACCGGTCCCCGAGCGGGCGCTTGCTCATAGGACGTCTGGAAGATCTTTCCGCAGCTCTGTGACGCAGGCGTCGGACGTTGAGTCCCGATGCCGGCCAGGCTAGCCTGTCACACTAAAACCTGTTGACGTCGATAACCGCCTGCGCGAATTCCCGCGGTGCTTCCTGCGGGAGGTTGTGGCCGATGCCTCCCTTGAGGTCCCGGTGCTCGTATTTGCTGGTGAACTTGCTGGCATAGGTGCTGGGCGCCGGATGCGGGGCACCGTTGGCGTCACCTTCCATCGTGATTGTGCGCACGCCTATGGTGGGCGCCGTCGCGAGCCGCTGCTCGAACTCGTCGTACCTCGGCTCGCCTGCGGCAAGACCTTGCCGCCAGCGATAGTTGTGTACGGAAATCTCCACGTGATCGGGATTGTTGAATGCAGCGGCACTGCGTTCGAAGGTGGCGTCGTCGAACTTCCACTTCGGTGAGGCCTGCTGCCAGATCAGTTTGGCGAAGTCGTGCGTGTACTTCTGATAGCCATCGCGTCCGCGGTCCGTGGCCAGGTAGAACTGGTACCACCACTGAAACTCGGCCTCAGGCGGCAGCGGCATCTTGCCCGCCGCCTGACTGCCAATCAGGTAGCCACTGACGGATACCAGCCCGTTACAGCGCTCTGGCCAGAGGGCAGCAAGGATGCATGCCGTGCGCGCGCCCCAATCGAACCCTGCGATGGCGGCTTTCTGCATGCCCAGCGTATCCATCAGCGCGATGATATCGAGCGCAACGGCCGCCGGCTGGCCGTTGCGCATGGATTCCTTCGACAGGAAGGTCGTCGAACCATAGCCGCGCAGGTACGGAACAATCACGCGGTATCCGTGCGACGCGAGCAGAGGCGCGACGTCGACGAAGCTGTGGATGTCATAGGGCCAGCCGTGTAGCAGGACGACGGCTGGCCCGTTAGCAGGGCCAGCCTCCGCGTAGCCGACGTTGAGTAGCCCTGCGTTGATCTGCTTGATCGATGCAAAGGCCGCATGGGTACCCGGCCTGGTCGAGGGCAGGGGCGCCGGCTTCGATTGATTGGTCTGGGCTTTGGCGGACGTTAAAACGCCGAACTGTACTGTAGCGAGCGTCAAGGCGGCCGTGCCCAGAAAGCCTCGACGAGGCAGATCGATTTTATCCGTCATTTTTTTCTCCTCGCGCTGATGCGGAATCGTTCATCGGGGCGGTGCTTTACTTATCTTGGCGTGGCTGCGATTCCCGGTAGCATGGCACCTTTGCGTCATAGCTATCAGAATCGAAACGACGATGTTGCTGCCAGTGCGATCAGACAACTGTTCTTGTATAGCACCGGATTTGCTCGCGTTCACAAAAAATAGCCGAGACAAGGCGCCCGCTTGTACACGCTTGGTCGTGCGGCCGGCCCGTGTTGGCGCCTTGGTCGATTGCATGATGCGGCGGCTATGCGTCTTGCCTTTCTGCAATAGGCACGGTGCGTCGCTTTCTCAAGCTAAGGTTCCGTCACGCGAGAACTCGGAGGCATTGAGCTTGACGAAGTCGAGCATGCTGGTGGGCGCCTTGCCCGTAAGCTTGTATAGATCGTCAGTCAAGCGATCGTAGCGCCCCTCTGCGTGGAACTCTGCCATCACCGCGAGGTGCTTGACGAGGTGGCCAGGGACGCCAGCTTCCCGAAGCTTGTCGGCCCAGGCCGAGACCGGCGAATGGCGTCGGCACTGTTGTACGCGCGCTCATACACGGCTCGGTCCCGCGCGTCGATCGCACCCTCGTCCACCAGGAAGTACTTGAAGAGCCAATCCTGCTCGACCCGGATACGACCGGCGAGCAGCTTCTCCGGCAGCCCACTGACCTGGTTGAAGGCAAACCACCAGAGATACGGATGGGCGAAGTCGAGCTTGTCGCCGAAGGTGTTGTGCGCGGGTAGAAGCTGGAACGACAACAGGCTCTCGTCCGGGTGCGGCAGCTCCAGCATCACCAGCTTGTCGATGGCCTGGGGATAGTTCGCCGCATACGCGAAGGCCACCGCCGAGCCAATGTCATGACCTGCGACACTGGCCTTGTCATAGCCCAGCGATTTCACCAGCTCGTGAATGTCACGTTTTTGTATCGGGCCTGTAACGTACCTGGGCCGTTTCCGTCATGAAACGTATCAACACAGGGGGGTGATACAGACGGGTACAAAAAGGTTCTGAAACGCGTGGAGGAGTGGCCTACGATTCGGCCGGGACCACGGTCAAAGTCCGCTTTTTGGTCCCAACTACTACTCTTACATAGGAGCGAAGCGTAAATGGCTTCGCTACCCCCCCGGCCAGCCTGGCCGCGAAAGGAAAAACCATGCGACCCCTCTTCAGACACTTGTCAGTCGCCGCTGCTGGCGCTGTTTTCTGCATTGCTGCCTTCGCGCAGAACGCCCCGGATACCGTCCGTCCCCCGGCGATCCTGCCGCTCGAATCGGAACCGGCACCGAAGCTGATTCCATATCCACCGCTGCCCGAACCACTGGCTCGCGGCGTCGTCATCGTTCAGTTCCGGACAGAGAACTTCCGAGTCATGCCGTTATTCGGCAAGACCGCCGTCGAGGTAACGCCGCGTATAGGGCATCTTCATGTAACCGTTGACGACGCGCACGGCACCTGGGCCCATACCAGCGAGGATCCCATCATCGTTGTGGGGCTCACGCCTGGCGCACACAAGCTGCGGCTCGAACTGGCCGATCCCAGCCACAAGATCCTGGGCAGCGAGACAGTTTCCGTTACCGTCCCGGACCTGAAGGCGTCAAAACCCCACCAGCCTTGAGGGCCTGTGTGTTCTTCTGCGGGAGACACGGCATATGCCTGCGGCGATCAGGTCTAACGTTAAGGGCCGCGGCATGCACACGCTGATATAAGGGCGCACACCGCAATGCTAATGGGTGTGGCCGAAGTACTGGAAGAGCATCTCCGGCGTCTGGACACGCAAGTGCTTAACACTTCCTACTGAGAAGAGCTGCCAGAGTCCCGCCTTGGCGAGAATGTCCTATTGTGACGACGCACAGGTTCTATCTCCAAATCTGCAAGATTTGATGTACTATTGATCCTTGTATAAATGATGACATCACCACAACTCGGCCTGCTTCCAGCACGCGGCAATGATGCTAGCGCGTTGCTGTGCGCTGCGCAGCCG
>NZ_BAAILO010000030.1:0-768 GCF_054589115.1 Cupriavidus sp. 8B
CGGCTTAGGCGTGTCAGAGAGCGAAGTGCGTGCGGCCGTCGAGGCGGGGATCCTCGTCGGCGGCGTTCCGGACTCGGTGAAGAACGCGCCGTCGGCTGCGCTGACCGCGTCGCCGGCGCAAGTGCCGGACGTCGTCGAATCGAGTCAAGGGTAGGGGCCCGCATCGAGGCAGGCGGCCGCGCGGCGCGGCCGCCGGATCTGTCGACGATCCAGTGGTGTGCGCGTCCATGGGCTGCACCTTACCGTTACCGGCCAGCGCGTTCTATGAACCCAATTTCGAGAGCGGGCCCAAGTCCGTGCGCTGGCGGATCCGGCTGAAGGATGAGCCGGAGTTCGCCATCGCGGGGCTGTGGTGGGCGAGGCCGGCGCCGAGGTGCTCAGCTTCATGCGGCCCTACCCGCCCGAGTTGATGATTGCAGAGCCGGCGCCGCGCGCGGTGCGCGCGATGGCGAGCTCAGTAACCGGGGACGCCTACTCACCCAGCGCGACGGGCTCAAACCATTGGGGTAGGAGAGTCCCTCCAATATGGTAGGAGCGTCCCTTCAACTCCAAGGCCGATACCAACCCTACTGTGTCTCTCCTATGCTTTAGGCATGCGTGTGGCGAGGGGCCCCCATCCTCGATCAGCCGCAGTGCCGCGATTCTCCTCCCGAATCGCGGCACTTTTCTTTGCGGTACAACCTGTCCTGGAAGGCCTGCGGGACGCCGCCCCCTGGCGGCCGGCGGCGGCCGCGCCTACACGGATGCAGGAGCCCCACCGGAGCTCAG
>NZ_BAAILO010000031.1:0-426 GCF_054589115.1 Cupriavidus sp. 8B
ACGGAAGAGATAACCGCTGAAAGCATCTAAGCGGGAAACTCGCCTGAAGATGAGGATTCCCTGGAGCCTTGAGCTCCTTGAAGGGTCGTTCGAGACCAGGACGTTGATAGGCTGGGTGTGGAAGCGCAGTAATGCGTTAAGCTAACCAGTACTAATTGCCCGTAAGGCTTGATCCTATAACCAGTGTGTTTCTCCTGGTTGAGTATCGCGTGCCGCTGCGACAGCAACAAAGCAGCTTGGCCGATACCTCGCAACCTACTTACTACATCCCTATTCGCTGCGTTGACCAAGTCAACGCGGCCACCGTTTATGCCTGGTGACCATAGCGAGTTGGAACCACCCCTTCCCATCCCGAACAGGACCGTGAAACGACTCCACGCCGATGATAGTGCGGATACCCGTGTGAAAGTAGGTAATCGCCAGGCT